>JAUXBD010000156.1 GCA_030619585.1 Desulfobacteraceae bacterium | reverse complement strand
CATATATCCAGCAACCAATAGCAAGCCCGGGCAAAACAATATTGTTATAAGGGAGCCAGGACCAGCTTGCCAACCCGCAAAAAAAAGGAAATGACAGTGCCATCAAGGCAGAGCCATGGGGTATCCCCAAGCGCCATATAACAGGTTCAACTTTAACCGTCAGTCTTCCCACACCAAACAGGTGGTTTCGATCTTTACAGGATGATATCAGTATCATTGCCTGTGCGTATACCGACAAAGCATATCCGGCTAAGGTTGTGACACTGAGGAAGAAAAAATCTCTCCAGTTTTGGATTAACCCAGCAGGTAGCTGTAATACTTTAATATGATGTTTATATAACCCGACGACAATTAAAACAGAACTGACGACAATCAAAATCCACATAAAGAGTATTAGCCATCCCGGGCATTTTGACAATGAAAAAGGATGCCTAACGACGCTGTTGCATGAAGCCGGGTCTTCTTCCAGTTCATGGTCTGAACGGGACAGGGACATTGCCAGTCCCAATTGTACCTCGTCTTTTTTTTTCGGGTGATCTACAATAGACCAGATAAGGCTGTTCTTTAGTTTAACCGCTGCCTGTTTGGGGCCGATAATCCATTGATATTTATCGCTCGGTTTTTTCTTTTTCATAATAAGGAAATAATATTAAGATATGACAATAGTATTATTTTGGATGAATCATGCCCCAGAAAAGCATAATATGTCAAGCTATAAATAGAACTTACGAAATGCTTAATTGCCCTATACCGCTTGATTTTTAGTTTTATTTGCAATAAGGCCATAACCTGGATAAACTAAGAAATTCTAAATCCAAAATAAAGCTGTAAACTTTCATCTTAAGGAGCAAAACAAGGCCACGTCCTAGAACGTGGATTCTTTACTTTTTGTAATGTCGAAAATAATAAGAAACAAAATAGAGGGATCCTTTTCCCGGCTTGGACGTTATATCTACCGAAACAGGTTCAAGAGCCTTCTTGTTGCCTTGCTCTGTATTGGGACACTTGTCGGTCAGTTCCACAAAATAACCATTGATACGTCTCCGGAAGCCCTGCTCCACAAGAATGATCCGGCACGACTAACCTTCAATGCCTTCCAGGAACAATTCGGAAGGGGGCAGTTTATCACCATAGCTTTAAACCCCCCTGAAGTGTTTGACAGAAAGTTCCTGTCAACACTTGCATCCTTTCACCAGGAGCTTGAAGATGAAGTTCCTTATCTAAAAGAAGTTACAAGCCTGATTAATGTACGATATACCAGGGGGGAAGGGGACATTCTTATTGTTGAGGATCTTCTTTCCGACCTTGATGAAGATGATTTTGACCCTGATGCCCTGAAAAAAAAGGTCCTCGGCTATCCTTTATATGAGGACAGCATTATCTCCAGGGACGGAAAGGTGACGGCCGTTATTATTGAGGCAAGCGCTTTGGTGGAATCAGGGCAGCAGACAGAAGATGTTTTCGATGTATTTGATGATCTAGTAGAACAGAAAGATGAAACTCCGACAAAAACCTATTTTTCTGAAAAGGAGAATAGACAGTTTGTTGAAGCAGTTATAGGTGTGGTTGAACGGTACCGGGACTCTGGCTTTCACATCTACATCGCAGGCAGCCCTTTTGTACTGGATGTCTACAACGAGGCCATGAGCAGGGATATAATTCTTGTGATATTAATCTCCCTTGTAACGGTGGCCCTTTTCCTGGCAATTTTTTTTCAAAGAGTTTCAGGGGTTGTGCTGCCAGAGATAGTTATGATTTTCGCTCTTTTTTCCACAGCAGGTTTGATGGGTTTTTTTAACGTACCCTTTAAGCTGACCACAGTTGTGCTTCCGGCATTCCTTCTTGCTGTAAGTGTGGGCGATGCTGTGCATGTGCTTGCTATTTTCTACAGGCGTTTCCAGGAAGGAGACAGCCGGGAGGATGCTATCGCCTATGCCATGGGGCATTCGGGCCTGGCAGTAGTGCTTACAAGCCTCACAACAGCTGCCGGACTTCTTTCATTCTCCTTTGCAGATCTCACCGCAATGGCTGATGTGGGTATATTCGGAGCTGCAGGAGTAATGTTTGCGCTTTTCTACACGATAGTTTTGCTTCCGGCGCTCATCTCTTTTATGCCTTTGAAAAGAAAGCCGCAAGGACAGGAGAGGAAAAAATCTGTTGTTATGGATCGTGTACTGCTGTCTTTTGCCAATCTTGCCATCAAACACCCCGTAAAGATTTTGTTTGCAGGTGTTTTTTTGTTCGGCCTGTCAACATACTTTATTTTCCAGCTACGCTACTCCCATGACATTATCAACTGGCTCAATAAAAAAGAGACGGTGAGAAGAGATGTCCCCCTAATTGACGATCTGTTAAAGGGGACAATAACAATTGAGGTTGTGGCAGACACAAGTAAGGAGGGCGGAATATTTGACCCTGAATTTCTCAGACAGCTTGATCTGTTTACATCAAAAGCCAAGAAATATAAAAGCAGACATGTTAGGGTGGGAAAGGTGCTTTCCGTAAACGATATTTTCAAGGAGGTCAGTAAGGCCCTTCATGAAAATGACCCTGACTGGTACATACTACCCAAAGACAGGGAAACAGCAGCTCAGCAGTTTCTCCTTTTTGAGGAAAGTGGATATGAAGACCTGGATATGGTGATCGATGGGGCCAGGAGCAAAACAAGGATTACGATAAAGACAAACTGGTGTGACGCGGTGTACTTCAGAGATTTTATTGCATATGTGAGGTCTGAAGCTGAGTCACATCTTTTGGGAAAGGCAGAGATAACAGTTACAGGGATAGCAGTACTCATGTCAAGATCCATCCCGGCAGCACTTAAAAGCATGGCTGTCAGCTACGCCTTAGCAGTTACAATAATAACAATAATGATGATCTTTCTTGCGGGAGATATAAAAACAGGGCTGCTCTGCATGGGATCTAATCTTTTGCCCATATTTATAGTAATGGGAATCATGGGCGCCCTGAAGATACCTATAGACATGAGCACCATAATGATCGGCAGCATTGCCATAGGCATTGTAGTGGATGATACAGTGCACTTTCTGTATAATTTCAGAAAGTATTATGAGAAGAGTTCAGATGCTCATTTTGCTGTAAAAGAGACCATGCTAGGCACAGGCAGAGCCCTTTTGATGACCACCCTTATCCTTACCTGTGGTTTTTTTGCCCTTTCATCCGCGTCACTTTCCCTTCTTGTGGTTTTTGGGCTTTTAACAGGTCTTACAATTATTCTTGCGCTTCTTGCCGATTTTATCCTTGCTCCTGCCATCCTTGTTCTTGTGAGCAGAAAGCCAAATAATAATGAAATGGAAGGTTGATGCCTTGCTGAAAAAGTGCTATAGGTCTTTGCTATATCTTTCCTCATGACGGTTAAATCCTTAGAATATATTGAATCTGAGATCGGTGTTTCAGGAAAAAGAATATATATTGAATTTACTGATCTTGACGGAAAAATGTTTGGATGGAATGGCGGTACATGTTAGGTGTGTACTGAAAATAATTGTTTAATAGTCTCCTAAACGCAGCCATATAGCATATCAACAAAATATTTTTTCTAAAAAAATCTGTGAAATGTTGATTTTTCTGTTGACTTGGGTTTTAACCTGCCGTAAAAGGTCATAAATAGAGCATTTCATTAACAACAAACCATCAAAAAAAGGAGACTTCAATGACCAAAGCAGAATTAGTTGAGAAAATGGCAAAGGATGCAGGAATCTCTAAGGCCGCTGCAGCAAAGGCTTTAAGCTCTTTTACAGACGGTGTAACAAAGGCTCTTAAGAAAAAAGACGGCAAAGTGACTCTGGTCGGATTCGGCACTTTTTCAAAAGTCCGCAGAAAAGCCCGCACTGGCCGCAATCCTCAGACCGGCAAAGCTATCAAGATTAGCGCACGGAATGCAGTGAAATTTAAAGCAGGAAAAGCTCTAAAAGATGCTGTATAGATAAACTGCAATGAAGCGGCCCTTTTCTTACACACAAGGCAATGGGCCGCTTCATTCATGCTTCCATACGACCTTCCAAAACAGGATCAATCTCCCATGGATCATTTTATTTATGCATCAGCTTATTGTGACAACAGTCCGGCTGACCGGTTTGCCGTTTGCAAGGGTAAAGGTCATTTTATTAGTTTTAAGGCGGCCTTGTGCAAATAGCTGTATGCACTCCGAGTAAAGCTCCCATTCCATCTGCAGTCCCTTTTTCTTTATTGAATCAAGGGTATCGTCAGACTGTATTGCAAATGCCCGCTGGCCTATAATCGGCCCTGAATCTTCACCGTAATCTATAAAGTGCGCTGTGCACCCGCCAACTTTGCATCCATATCTAAATGTGTCACCATAACCGTCAACACCGGGAAAAGAGGGGAGCAGGGCGGGGTGTATGTTCATTATACATGGGTTTTTCGGGTCTGTATTGATCCTGTCTATAAAATATGGGGTCAGATTTCGCATAAATCCTGCCAGAACCAGGAGATCACATGAATATGGTTTCATTTTATTAATAAGCTCGGCTTCTGCTATTGCCCGTGTTAAAAGAAAATTTTTGACCCTAAAGGGGTTTTCATCCCGGGGAAAAAAAGACTGTTTGCGGATAGCCTCTTCAAGGTTAAAATCATCAGGAACAGATATTTTTTCAGGCTCATCTTTAAATCCCCTTATAATTTTCCTGTAATCAACAGCAAATGAGACAATGGAGTGCTTTTGGGCCCTCTCAAGTCCACGGGCGTCCGGATTGTCTGACCCGACAAACACCATTTGGCCGGCTATATTTCCGGATTCGCATGAATCTATGATGGCCTGCAGGTTTGTTCCGCCACCGGATATCAGGGCTCCAATACGTATTTTTCTGTCCATATTTTTTCTCCCCATTTAAATATATTATATTTTCAGACGCTTTGAAAAAAATATGCCTGAAATACGCTTACTTTGCAGCCGGGATTATATATTGACACTATATGTATGATTCACTATACTCAACCAAAAACAACGTAAAGCTTTTTTTAAGAATTCTTTCCTAATAATCTTTTCCTGTCAGATTAAAAAGTGGCCATAAAAAACACTTAAAGCTTACTCTGGATATTTGATATAAGCTACTTTGAATTTTTATGGCCAGGACAGTGATTAGGTGGTCAGT
>JAUXBD010000346.1 GCA_030619585.1 Desulfobacteraceae bacterium | reverse complement strand
GGCGGACTGATCTGATGATTAAAATGCGATTAAAATAATTTTAGAGTCATAATTTCCGTTAGGTCAGTTTTTCTAACAAAAAACGTTTTTGAGGTAAAATAGATGTCCATATCACGAAGAAAGTTTCTTGGCTGGATGGGCGCAGCAGGTGTTGGTGCTTTAGCGAATAAACCAGCCGATGCCGAAGCACATGAACATTTTGAAGGCTACCCCGACAGTATGGGAGTACTGCACGATATCTCTCTGTGTGTAGGATGTCGTTCATGCGAGGAGGCCTGTAACAAGGAAAATGAGATGCCCGCGCCTGACCGGCCCTTCACGGATTTGACCGTTCTTGACCAGAAAAGACGAACAACTCCATTTGCCCATACAGTAGTCAATAGATACGATAATGTTTCATACAGGGGCAAACCTGTTTTTGTAAAAACCCAGTGCAATCATTGCCTGGAACCTGCCTGCGCAGCATCATGCATGGTTGCCGCATTCAGCAAAAGACCAAGTGGTGCGGTTACATATGATGATACTGTCTGTGTGGGATGCCGTTACTGTATGATTGCCTGCCCATTTGAAATTCCTACGTATGAATATTTTGAAAATCTCACTCCCTTAGTACAAAAATGCACTATGTGCGCTCCCAGGCTTGAAAAAGGACTAATGCCGGCATGTGTAGAAGCGTGTCCGAGAGAAGCCCTTATATTCAAAAAAAGGAGCGAGCTGATCAAAATCGCACGAGAGCGTATTCGGAAATATCCCGACAGGTATGTTGACCATATATATGGTGAACATGAAATGGGAGGAACGGGATGGTTGTACTTATCGCCGGTTCCGTTTAAAGAAGTCGGACTGCGTGAGGACCTTGGAATCGCTACAGCTCAGGAAATGACACACGGAAGTCTGGGCCTTGTACCGATGGTCGTTGGACTTTGGCCGGCTTTTCTCCTTGGCATGAAAGGCATGTCGCTAAGGCGGGAAAAGGTCGCGGCTAAGGAAAAAGCGGATGCTGTTGTCAATGCGGTTTCCGAAGCAAATACCGTTAGCCAGGGTAAATATGACAAGGCCATGGAAAATGCGAATAAGCAAAAGGACATGGCAGTAAAAATGGCACAGACAAAACACGAAAAGGAAATGAAGGAAGCTCTGGAAAAGGCGGCTGCACCGGAACCTGAGACTGAAGCTGAAACAAAAACCGAGACAAAAACAGAGGAGGGATCCTGATGCCTGACAAAAATTCAGCAAGGGGTCTTCTTACCCCTATTAATATAATTGCCGCATTAATTGTGATAAGCGGATTGTATCTTATTGCATGCCGGATGGTAGGAGGACTTGGATCAGTAACCAATTTCTCAGATGATTATCCATGGGGAATATGGAAAAGCTTTTTTATTTTCAGCGTTGTTCCTATTGGCGCCGCCGGTTTTACAACAGGTGCAGCAGTTTATCTCTTCGGCATGGAAAAATATCACTCCGTTGTAAGGCTTGCCGTACTTATAGGCTTTCTCAGTTATGTTTGCGCGGCGGGTTCACTTACACTATTGGATGTCGGTCGGCCTGAGCGAATAATAATGGCCTATCCGTTTATTGTACAGCAGGGCACCACATCACTTCTGTTTGAAGTCGCCTTATGTGTATTACTTTATATTACGGTTCTAGCAATTGAATTTTGTCCGTTTGCCCTTGAAGCGCTCGGTTTCAGAAGAACCAGACACTGGTTTATCAAATTGACACTTGGTCTTGCGATATTTGCGGTCGTTCTTTCCACCATGCACCAGTCAACTCTTGGAGCCATGTGGGTTATAACACCTGCTAAACTGCATCCTCTCTGGCACTCCTCATATCTGCCCGTATTCTTTTTTGTATCCAGCATATTTTCAGGACTCTCGGTAGTAATTATAGTAACCACCCTTTGTAAACATTTCTTCAGCCATATAGCAGGTAAGACATATCTCGAGGAAGACGAAGGGGTGATTCTTGCATTTGGAAAAGCTGCATGTGTTGCTATGGCAGGATATTTGGCCATACAGGTATTCGGACTGTCAACGTCACATAAATTCCATTACCTGTTCAGCAGTTCATATGGATACTGGTTTCTTTTAGAAATTATCGGATTTGTTGCCATTCCATGTTATCTTTTTGCAATGGGGTGTCGTGAAAAAAATACCAAGCTGATAAGGTGGACTGCGGTCTATACACTGATTGGTATTCTATTAAACAGATTCAATGTATCTCTTATATGTTATAACTATCATCTTCCATGGGCTGAAAAATATGTCCCTACATGGAAGGAGGTCTGGATTCTGATAACAGTCGTCACGATAATGTCACTGGTCTTCAGGTTTATCATAAAAAGAGTGCCTATATTGTATACTCATCCTGATTATAAGCACTGATAGAAATAACAACTAATTACCCTTTACGGGTCCATCTGTGGATCCAATATTATGAGGCGCTGACATGGAAGATGGAATATTTTATACTCTTCAGGATTTTATGTGGCATAACGAGAATGTAACCTATATTCTGCTTGGTATATCCTTGGTTATAATGGTATTTTTCTGGACTTTTCTAACAGAAAGGGATAGTGACGATTAGATTAAGGGTTATTTTTTCCCAGGGTAAAAAAATACTTTTGTATATCTTAAGAGGGAAAACAAATGGTTTCACCTGAAACAACATTGTATGAAATACTCACCGGGCCAGTATTATGGCTGACATTCGCTATCTTTTTCGTCGGAGTGATTGTCCGGAT
>JAUXBD010000084.1 GCA_030619585.1 Desulfobacteraceae bacterium | reverse complement strand
ATTTAAGGTCAATTTGGGCACTTTACTAAATAAAAGTGGTCTTCTGGAGAGGCTACTATGATTGATTTAATAAGACTTTTCCCGTAGTTTGACCAGGGTTTAAAATGGAAGAGGGAAACGATAAATATCAGTTTGCAACATAAGTTCCAGAACAGTCAGGTCAACCCATTGATAAATTGACTTGTGATATCTGCTATTGATCGAAACATTTCAGTTTCCAAAAAATCTGTGATAATGAAACCTTATGTGTAACAAGCCCGGAATTCTCATGGGTTGGGATTCCCAGACAGACCTTGCAGGGAATTTTCCTCTTTTTGTCACCGAACACCATACACTTTCCAACATATAAACGAAGGTTCCGGATGATTTTTTCTGAAATTTCAAAAAAGTTCCGTATGGTGTGGTAAGAAATTAATATGAAATGGAGCCTTACTCCCTTTACCCACCAAGATAGGCTTTTTTTACATCCGGGTTTTCCATCAGGTTTTTCACATCGCCCTGTGCAACGATTTCTCCTGTGCTTAAAACATATCCCCTGTGGGCAAACTTGAATGCCATGTGGGCGTTTTGCTCTATGAGCAATATGGTCATGCCGGCGTTGTTGAGTGCCTTTAAGGCCCGAAACAGTTCCTGCATCAAAAGGGGTGAAAGTCCCATGGAGGGTTCGTCAAGGAGAATAAATTCACTGCCGGTCATAAGAGCCCTTCCCACTGACAGCATCTGCTGCTCGCCTCCGCTAAGGGTTTCGCCTCTTTGCTTCCTGCGCTCAAAAAGTTTCGGGAAAAGCTCATAAACCTTTTTAAAATCAGCTTTGACCGGGTCTTTATCTTTTCTGGCAAAGGTTGCCAGGGTGAGGTTCTCCTCAACTGTAAGGTTTCCGAAGATATGCCTGCCTTCAGGGGCAAGGGCTATTTTATGTTTTTGCACTATGGTGTGGGCATCAACATCAAGGATGCTTATGCCGTTATGCAGTATATCTCCTGAGGCAACCTTTGGCCCTTCAGGCGGCGGTACTCTTGTAATTGCGTGCAAAGAGGTCGTTTTGCCTGCACCGTTTGCGCCGATAAGAGTGACAATCTCGCCCTTGTCAACACAAAAGGAGATGCCGTGCAGGGCTTCTATGTTCTGGTACTTTACACGAAGATCTTTTACTTCAAGCAGCATCAGATAGCCTCGTCTCCAAGATAGGCTTTTATCACCTCAGGGTTTTTTTGAATCTGTTCCGGTGTGCCTTGTGCAATTGTGGCACCGAAATCTATTACCTTAATGATAGAGCATAAAGACATCACAACAACCATCTGGTGTTCTATCATCCAGATAGTTATATTAAATTCCTTGTGAATCCATTTTATTAAAGTGATAAGATCCTGAACATCTGCAGAGCTCAGCCCGGCTGCAGGTTCATCCAGCATGAGAAGATCCGGCTTTAAAGAGAGCGCTCTTGCAATCTCAACTCTTCTTTGTATGCCGTAGGGAAGGTTGTCCGGCAGATCATCTGCGTACTTAATAAGATCAAGGGCTTCAAGAATGTCAATGGAATTTTTTTTAATCTGTTTTTCACAGTTGATATACCTTTTTGTTCTCATGAAGCTGTCAAGAAGTGAGTATCCAAGATTGTGATGCTGTGCGATCCTTATGTTATCAAGAACACTCATATCTTTCCACAGCCTGATATTTTGAAAGGTTCTTGCAATTCCAAGGGATGTAACCTTGTGGGGTTTTAAGCCGGCCAGGGTTTTCCCTTTATATAAGATCTCTCCATCTGACGGCTGGTAAAATCCGCTCACAAGGTTAAACACAGTTGTTTTTCCCGCGCCGTTGGGACCTATGAGTCCCATGAAATCTCCGGGCTCAAGGGTGACTCCAAAGTTGTTTAAAGCGCAGAGCCCGCCAAAACGGTGTGACATATTATTTATTTGAAGAAGAGCCATTTTTATTTAAATTTGTAAAACTTTTTCAACCTTGGGAAAATATCTGAAAGTTCTCTGTTTCCCATGATCCCTTCAGGCTTGAACTGCATTAAAAGAACAAGGACAAGGGGGATAATAACCCATTTCCACACCTGGCTTAAGTGATAGGAATCGGGCAGTACGGCGATCATGTGAAGCCCGCTGTCTATGGCGGGGATAATAAAGCGAAGCCCTTCAATAAGCAGGGTAAATACAATGGCTGCTATAACAGACCCGGAAAGAGACCCCATACCCCCAAGGTAGACCATCACAAGGCACTCTGTGGATTTGAGAATGCCAAAAGAGCCCGGATTTATATATCCGAGAATATGCGCAAACAGTGCTCCGGCGACTCCTGCAAGTCCCGACGAAAGCATGAATGCCACAAGCTTCATCCTGTTTGTGTTTACACCCATCATCTCTGCTGCTATCTCATCGTTGTTTATGGCAATGATCCCCTTGCCGTATGTTGATGATACAAACCGCCTTATTATCCATATGCAGGTAAAGGTACTAAGGCAAACCCACACGAGCATCCATGGCAGGTCCACCACATCCTCCATGGCAAAAACAATTTTTTTCATGCCCATAAATCCCCTGGCGCCGCCAATTGAACTTATATTGATAATGGTGCTTGTCACTATGAAATTCGCTGCAATGGTGATGATTGCAAGGTAGTCCCCCCTGGTTTTAAAGGAGGGAATAGCTATCATAAGACCGGCAACAGCAGCTACCAGTCCGCTGATAATAAGAACAAACGGGAAACAGTAAAGGGCAAGCTCGGAAGATAAAACAGCTGGGCCGAACACCTTGTCATTAGTGAAAAGCGCCACGTTGATGATGGATGCCGTGTAAGCTCCCACAGCCATAAATGCCGCATGACCGCATGAGAACTCCCCCATATATCCGTTGACGATGTTTAAACTTGAAGCAAGGATTATGTTGATCCCGATAAACATTATTACTGACTGTATGTACAGGTCGATTATTTCAAAATATGCAAGACCGGTAAGAAGAGCCAGAAGGGCGGTCAGAAGAATCGGCACGGAATTTTTTTTCATTTTCAACCTAAACTTTTGTTGTCTTAGCCACTCCGAATAAACCTGTGGGCTTTATACAAAGGATGATAAGAAGAATTGTAAAGGCTATAAGGTCCCTATAGGTGGAGGGGAAAAACGCAACTACCCCGATCTCCACAAAACCAAGCAGGAATCCTCCGAGAAAAGCCCCCCTAATATCACCTATGCCGCCCACAACCGCTGCAATAAAGGCTTTCCATCCAATGAGCGCTCCCATAAACGGATCAAGAACAGGGTAGGAGAGTGCAAAAAGTATTCCCGCAAAGCCGGCAAGAGAGGAGCCAAGCACAAATGTGAATACGATAATCGTATCAATCGGAATACCCATCAGGGGAACGGCAAATTTGTCATATGAGATGGCCCGCATGGCCATTCCTATCTTTGTCTTTGTGATTATGAACTGGAGTATTGCAAACACAAGTATGGAAGAGAGGATAACTCCAATCTTCAGGTTGGTTACGGTGATGGAGCCAAAGGTGTAAACGACCTTGTCCACAAGCTCCGGGTAGCTTTTCCTGCTTGCGCCCAGTATAGCAAGATTGCCGTTTTCCAGTATAATACCGCACATGAGGGCTGTGATGACAACGTAAAGCCTGTTTGCACCCTTTCGCCTCAATGGCCTGTATGCAACTCTTTCCAGGGTAACCCCCACCACCGAGGTGAGGATCATTGTTAAAGGTATTGTTAACCCCAAGACCATCCAGCCGGGGAGGCCAAAAGGAGGGCCGAATGCATAACCACCCAAAAGGAAGGTGGCGACAAAAAAGGATATATACGCACCCACCATAAAGATATCACCATGGGCAAAGTTAATAAGAAGCAGAACCCCGTATACCAGTGTATAACCAAGGGCGATAAGGGAGTAAAAGCTGCCCCACTGCAGGGCATTAAAAATATTTTGAATAATACTTGCCGTCATTTAATTTAATAGTATAGGAAATCCCATTTTATTAATAATGATATTGATCAATTATATTTATTTTAGACAGGATGTACAGGATATACAGGATTAATTGCTTATGGTTTCAAGCTAATGTTTGTGACATTCATTTTCGGAGACTTTGCCTCTTAGAAGTAAGAGCTACATAGACAAAGTCTTAAAAAATATCCTGTCAATCCTGTACATCCTGTCAAAAAATATTAAAAAGCTCGCGCGAAAGCGCGCTACCTTGACTATTTCAGGCTCTTTCTATGGACAAACAGATTCGGTGAAAACAAATTCACCCTGATCGCTTATTTTTACCACCACCGCGCACTTTATTGGGTCTCCCTGGTCATCAAACCTCATTTTCCCGGTGATACCGTTAAATTCAGATATGCCTGCAATTGCATCGCGCAGGCTTTCTCTTACTTTTTTCAGTTTCCCGGTAACCTTGCCTGATGCCTGAATCCCTTGCAGAACTATCCTTGCAGCATCCCAGGTAAGGGCGGCAACGTCTGCCGGCTGGTAGCCGTATTTTGCCTTGTACCTGTCTATGAATTCTTTTGTTGCGCCGGTAGCGCCTGCAGCAGCATAGTGGGTTGAAAAGAATAGGCCCTTGCAGTCATCTCCGCAAAGTGTCATCAGCTCGGAGTTTCCCCAGGCGTCAGATCCCATGAACGGGCCCTTCCATCCAAGGTCATGGGCCTGCTTTACAATTAATGCCACCTCATTGTAATTGTTTGGAAGAAAAATAAAGTCAGGCTTTGCGGCAATTATTTTTGTAAGCTGTGCGCTGAAATCCTGGTCCTTATCTCCGTAGCTTTCATAGGAAACAATAGAGTCGGCGCCGTTTTTCTTTTCAAAATCATCCCTGAAAATCTCTGCAAGCCCTTTACTATAGTCATTGGCCAGGGCAAAAAGAACGGCTGCTTTTTTTGCATTGAACTCTTTTGAGGCAAAGTCAACTGCAACCGGCCCCTGGAAAGGATCAAGAAATGCCGCCCGAAATACCCATGGGCGGTCTTTTGTTGTGTCAGGATTGGTGGACCATGGCGAAATCATCGGGGTGCGATTGTCATCACAAACCTGGCCGCCGGGCACGGCCTGTTTGCTGGAGTTCGGCCCCACAATTGCCAGGACCTTGTCTCTTTCAATCAGCTTTAAAGCAGCGGTCACTGCCGATTCAGCCTTGGATTCATTATCTTCATAAATGAACTGAAGTTTGTATCTCTTGCCTTCAACAAGGAGCCCGCCATTTGCATTAATCTCCTCTTTTAACATCTCGGCTGCAAACTTTGATTCTTCACCAACCTTTGGGATATCCCCGGTCAAAGGGATGTTAAAGCCGATTTTTATTGTTTGTCCAAAGCAAAGAACTGACATGAAAAAGACACTTAAGAAAGCTATAACAGGTAGATGCAATCTTTTCATATGCTGCCTCCTTATCAGATAATGTTTGCAACCTTCTTTGAATTTTTATGCCGTTTATCAAAGATTTAAAAGATATTAGTGTCATACTGACATTTCACAGTCAAGAGCCGGGTGGGAAATGGGATACAGATCACGATAATGCCGCCAAAGATGGTGACTCCTAACTCTGACTATAAAAATGTGAAACAAATTACATAAAAAATATAACAGTAAGTACATAAAATAAACAAACCTCTGTTCCTGTCAAATCTATAAAGCCTTGGTATTACCGCATCCGCTTAATCCGGCTTGCTTGGTGTAATTTTTGCATAATTAGTTATTTCGATTAGCTTCATCAATATCGAAAGACGTTCAATAATTTATTCAAGACAAAGCTAAACCTTGAGAAATCAAAGGACGGAAAGCCATGGGTTTTGTAAAGATACACGAGATAGCAACAATGCTTCTCTTAAGTACAGGCCTTCTCAGTTCGGCAGGTTTCAGGAAGAGGTTTAAGAGATGAGCCCTCTTTTTGTTTAAAAAAACGGAGAGGGATGGTTTATGAATATAAAAAAAGATAATGCAGAAAACCGTTTAGGAATTGACAGACGTCGATTCTCCTATTCAGATTATTATCCTGAAAGAAGGTCCGGCATAGATCGAAGGCAAAGAGTGCTCTGTTATGAAAGTTTCTTGCGCAACATACGTATTTTAAAACAACCAAAAACCTATACTAATTAATGCACTTTTCTACGAATCATTGTGGCCAGCATACTCTATCTTGTGCGTTATTCAAACGTTAACTCTGACATAACATGTTCACATAACAAATCTGCCCGAAAGAAAACCACACATTTTTGTAGTGACTTTTATAATATTGTCCTATGAAATGTTCTGCACAATGTGAAGTAAATTACACAGAAAATATAACCTTAAGTACATAAAATCAACAATTCTCTATTTCTTTCAAATCCATAAAGCCTTGATATTACAGCATCCACTTAATATAGCCCGCGTGGTGTGATTTTTGCACTATTAATTACTTCGATTAGCTTCATCAATTTCGAAAGACGTTTATAATTTATTCAAGATAAAGCCAAACCCGAAGAAATCCAGGGACGGAAAACCACGGGTCTTATTAAGGCAGCCGGGTTGCCTGCTAAAAGAAATGGTTATTTATATTAAAATAAACTTTGATTTTTAAAACTAAGGAGGCGGTTATGAAATTATTGCGTTATTCATGTGTGGGTTTGGCTATTGTTTTAGGTTATATTGCGATTGTT
>JAUXBD010000007.1 GCA_030619585.1 Desulfobacteraceae bacterium | reverse complement strand
TTGTCTTCCTAAGACCGCTTGGCCTCCGACTTAAGCTGGTTTCAAGGTTCATAAGCTGTATAATGAAAGACGGGAAAAAGAGCGTAGCGGAAAATATACTCTATGAAGCATTTGACATTATAGAGGAAAAGTCCGGCCAACCCCCTTTGGGCGTTTTTGAGAAGGCTGTTGAAAAGGTGAGGCCTGGTATTGAAGTCAAGTCAAGAAGAGTCGGAGGGTCAACATACCAGGTACCAACAGAGATACGCCCTGCCAGGCGAACTGCGCTTGCTATCAGGTGGCTTATCGGTTTTGCAGGCAAGAGAAGTGAAAACTGCATGGCCAAAAAGCTTGCATCCGAACTCATGGATGCCGCCAATGATAGGGGGGCTTCCATGAAGAAGAAGGAAGACACCCATAAGATGGCAGACGCAAACAAAGCATTTGCGCATTATCGGTGGTGATTTAAGCCGATTTTAATTGTTGGCGATTTTTATTATTGGTTTAACAGGTATATATCAATTAATTTTGGATCCGTTTTCAAAGGAGGACGGTAAGATGTCAAAAGAGAAATTTGAGCGAACTAAGCCCCATGTTAATGTTGGTACAATTGGTCACATAGATCATGGTAAGACAACATTGACAGCAGCGATTACCAAGCACTGTTCTTTGAAGGGAACAGCCGAGTTCATTCCGTTTGATGAGATAGACAAGGCACCTGAGGAGAGGGAGCGAGGTATAACCATAGCCACAGCCCATGTTGAGTATGAGACGGCGAAAAGGCATTATGCCCATGTGGATTGCCCTGGTCATGCTGACTATATCAAGAACATGATTACAGGGGCAGCTCAGATGGACGGCGCTATTCTTGTGGTGGGGGCAGATGACGGCCCCATGCCCCAGACCCGTGAGCACATTCTGCTTGCCCGTCAGGTGGGGGTTCCCCATATTGTGGTGTTTTTAAACAAGTGCGATATGGTTGATGATGAAGAGCTGATTGAGCTTGTTGACATGGAGCTTCGGGAGCTTTTGGACAAGTATGAGTTTCCCGGAGATGACACGCCTATTATCCAGGGCAGTGCATTAAAGGCTCTTGAGAGTGATGACACTGAAAGCGATGAAGCCAAGTGTATTTTTGAGCTTCTTGATGCCGTTGATACATTTATTCCTGAGCCCAAGAGAGTTATTGACAAGCCGTTTTTGATGCCGGTGGAGGATGTTTTCAGCATTTCCGGCCGTGGTACGGTTGTAACCGGCCGAGTTGATCGTGGAATAATCAAGGTTGGTGATGCTGTTGAGATAGTAGGTATTCGTGAGACGGTAAAGACGGTATGTACGGGAGTTGAGATGTTCAGGAAGCTTCTTGATGAAGGCCGTGCAGGTGATAATGTGGGTCTTTTGCTTCGTGGAGTGAAGCGGGAGGATGTTGAGCGTGGTCAGGTTGTTGCAATTCCGGGGACCATATCGCCCCATACCAAGTTCAAGGCAGAGGTTTATGTATTGAGCAAGGAGGAGGGAGGTCGCCACACGCCGTTTTTCAATGGTTACAGGCCGCAGTTTTTCTTCAGGACCACGGATGTTACAGGTATTTTGACATTGCCGGAGGGTGTGGAGATGATCATGCCCGGAGATAATGTAACGATCACAGGAGAGCTTATAGCGCCCATAGCAATGGAAAAAGAGTTGAGGTTTGCGATCAGGGAAGGCGGCCGAACTGTGGGCGCCGGTGTGGTGAGTGAAATAATTGAATAGATTGAAAGTATTGATACCATTATGATGAATACAAAAATCAGAATCCGTTTAAAGGCGTATGATCACCAGCTTCTTGATCAGTCTGCAATGGATATCGTTGATACAGCCAAAAAGACGGGTGCAAAAGTAGTTGGACCGATACCTTTGCCAACGAGAATAAACAAGTATTGCGTACTGCGGTCACCACATGTCGATAAGAAATCTCGTGAACAGTTTGAAATGCGAACCCATAAACGTGTCTTGGACATTATGGAACCCACACAGCAGACAGTGGATGCGCTTATGAAATTAGACCTTTCACCAGGCGTGGATGTGGAGATAAAACTGTAATATAGGGGAATGGGACAACCATGTGCAAAGGAATGATAGGAAAGAAACTTGGAATGACAGGACTTTTTACTCCTGATGGCAGTTACGTCCCGGTTACGGTGGTGAAGCTAGGGCCATGTGTGGTTACGCAGGTTAAAACCGAAGCAACTGATGGGTATAATGCACTTCAGTTGGGGTTTGGTGATAGGAAGAAGTCACGTGTGAATAAACCTCTTGCCGGCCATTTTAAGAAGAGTGGTGTCGATGTCTTTGCATATGTTAGAGAGTTTGAGGTTGAAAATCTTGATGAATACTCTGTGGGACAAGAAATTACCCTTGAAATGTTTGGAATAGGAGAGCTGGTTGATGTTACCGGAACAACCAAAGGGCGTGGCTTTTCAGGTGTAATGAAAAGGCATGGATTCCATGGCGGAAAAGCAACTCACGGTAGTCACAGCCACAGGATACCAGGATCAATAGGATGCAGTGCGTGGCCGGCCAAGGTTATTAAGGGCAAAAAAATGCCCGGACGGTACGGTTGTGCAAGGCAGACTGTCCGTAACCTTGAGGTGGTTGACGTAAGACCGGAAGAGAACCTGATTATGATCAAGGGAGCTATCCCCGGCGCTAAGTCCGGGCTGCTGCAGATAAACAAATTGTAACGAGGAAGATTATGGCTGTGGTTGATGTTCAAAATATTGATGGGAAAAAAATTTCGCAGGTTGATCTTGCTGAAGCCATCTTCAATGTGGATGTTAAAAAAAGTGTTCTTCATGAAGTGGTAACAATGCAGCTGGCCTGCAGACGTAAAGGAACCGCTTCTGTTAAACACCGTTCCGATATAAGGGGAAGCCAGAGAAAACTTTTTCGCCAAAAAGGCACTGGAAGGGCACGAATGGGCAATATAAAGTCACCTCTTTTAAGGGGCGGCGGCAGTGTGTTCGGGCCGGACCCAAGAGACTATTCTTACAAGGTGCCCAAAAAGGTAAGAAAGCTTGCCTTGAAAATGGCCCTTACCAGCAAACTCAAAGATGATGAGCTTCTGGTGGTTGATAAATTTGAATTTGAACAGATAAAGACAAAAAAGTTTTTAGAGGCTGCAGAAAATTTAAAAATAACCAATGCGCTGATTATTACAGATGATAAGAACGAGAATCTTGAGCTTTCCGCAAGAAATGTCTCCAATATTAAAGTGCTGCAAACCAAGGGGTTGAATGTTGTTGATATCCTGAAATATAAGAATTTAGTTTTGGTTGAATCTTCCATAAAGGCTATTGAGGGGAGGCTTCTTCCATGAATCATTATGATGTGATAAAAAGGCCGGTTAATACGGAAAAATCCACTATCCAGAAAGAGGTCGCCAACCAGGTTTCATTTGAAGTTGACCGCAGGGCCAACAGGGTTGAGATCGGAAAAGCAGTGGAATCGGTCTTTAATGTTAAGGTGGCCTCAGTTCAAACAATGCAGGTTAAAGGGAAAGTGAAACGCAAGGGCAAAGTTATGGGCAGACGGAAAGACTGGAAAAAGGCCGTTGTAAAACTGTTGCCCGGCGAGCATATAGATTTTTTTGATGGAGTATAGATAATGGCTGTTAAGAAAGTTAAACCGACATCTCCGGGACGTAGATTCCAGGAGTATGCAACCTTTGATGAGATAACAAAGACAACCCCTGAAAGGAGCCTTCTTCGTGTACTAAAAAAGTCAGGCGGGCGTAATTCAGAGGGTCGAATTACTATCAGGCATCGAGGGGGAGGCCATAGACGGCATTACCGTGTTATAGATTTTAAGCGTAACAAGGACGGGATACCGGCAAAGGTTGCATCAATAGAGTATGATCCCAACCGTAGCGCAAGGATAGCGCTTCTTAATTATGCTGACGGAGACAAACGTTACATCATTGCTCCACTTAAGCTTGAGGTTGGAAATACGGTAATGTCGGGATCTGATGCAGATATCCAGCCGGGAAACACATTGCCGCTTAGCAATATTCCCCTTGGAACTCAGATCCATAATATTGAGCTTCGCATCGGGAAAGGGGGGCAGATAGTCAGAAGTGCCGGCTCTTATGCCCAATTGATGGCCAAGGAGGAACCCTATGCATTGATTAAGCTCCCTTCAGGAGAGGTGAGGAAGGTGCTTTTAAAATGCAAGGCGACCATAGGCCAGATAGGCCACACAGAGCATGAAAATATATCCCTTGGCAAAGCCGGCCGAAAACGCTGGCTTGGAATACGCCCCAGTGTCCGGGGAGTTGCAATGAATCCGGTTGACCATCCCATGGGCGGTGGAGAGGGAAGATCATCGGGCGGGCGTCATCCCTGTTCTCCGTGGGGAGTGCCCTCAAAGGGATATAGAACGCGTAGAAACAAAGCAAGTGATCGCTTTATTGTGAAACGTCGTAAAAAATAAAAACATGTTTGCCATAGGCAAACAGATAAAAAAGCTAAATTCAGGAGAAGTTATGCCACGGTCGTTGAAAAAGGGCCCTTTTGTTGAAGACAAATTAATGAGAAAGGTGCAGATCGCCCAGGAAACAAGAAACCTTCAGGTTATTAAAACCTGGTCCAGACGTTCCACTGTTGTTCCTGAAATGGTCGGAGTCACTTTTGCGGTTCATAACGGTAGGAAGTTTATACCGGTATTTGTTACAGAGAACATGGTCGGTCACAAACTCGGGGAGTTCTCACCAACAAGAACCTTCTACGGACATTCCGGGGATAGGAAAACCAGACTGAAATAGGGCCTATTAATAAAGTAAAAGATAAGGAAATGTCTGTGATGGAGTCTAAAGCAGTAGCAAAACATGTTCGTATTTCACCTATTAAGGTAAGAAAGATCCTGGGATCTGTTAAGGGCAAGCCTGTGGAGGTTGGCCTTAATAAATTGAAGTTTATGCCACAAAAGGCTGCAGGGCTGGTTGAAAAGGTTGTCCGTTCAGCAGTGGCTAATGCTGATCAAAATGAGAGTATCGACGTTGATACCCTGATTATCCAAAATATAATTGTAGATCAGGGCCCCAGCTTAAAGCGTTTTCGTGCAAGAGCGCGTGGCAGGGGTTCACGGATATTAAAAAAGACCAGTCATATTACGGTTATCTTAGCTGCAGATGGTGTTTAAAAAGGAGGGTACCCTTTGGGCCAGAAAGTAAATCCAATAGGAATGAGATTGGGTATTGTTAAAACATGGGATTCGCGATGGTATTCTAATAAGAACTATGCTGATTTTATATTTGAAGATCATACGATTAGAAAGTTTATCAAGAAAAAGCTTTTTCATGCAGGCATCTCCAAAGTGGAGATCGAGAGATCTGCCAAGAGAATAAGGGTTAGAATATTTACAGCCAGGCCCGGCATTGTCATCGGCAAGAAAGGTGCTGAAATTGAAGTGCTGAAAAATGAGTTGACCAAATTGATATCCAAAGAGGTCCTTATTGATATTCAAGAGGTAAGAAAACCTGAAATAGATGCCCAGCTTGTGGCTGAAAATGTTGCAAACCAGTTGCTAAGAAGGGTTGCCTTCAGAAGGGCCATGAAACGAGGAGTATCATCATCTATGAGGTTTGGTGCCTCTGGCGTGAAAATTATCTGTGCCGGTCGTCTTGGCGGTGCTGAAATGGCAAGAACCGAATGGTACAAAGAGGGTAGAATACCGCTTCATACTTTGAGGGCGGACATTGATTACGGTTTTACTGAAGCAAAGACCACCTATGGTTTGATAGGGGTCAAGGTGTTCATATTCAAAGGTGAGATTTTAAAAAAAGAGAAACCTGAAATTTGATCAAAAGCCATTAACATAGGCGATTTACTTGGTTATATGCACAGGTGTTTGAATTATAGATAGGAGATACCGGACATGCTGAGTCCTAAGAAGGTTAAATATAGAAAACGGCAAAGAGGAAGAATGAAAGGGATGGCCTATAGGGGATCTGACCTTACATTTGGAGAGTTCGGACTGCAAGCAACTGAATGCGGCATGATAACCTCAAAGCAGATAGAAGCTGCGCGTATTGCCATGACACGCCATGTTAAAAGGGGCGGCAAGCTGTGGATAAGAATCTTTCCGGACAAGCCTTTTACTAAGAAACCTGCAGAGGTGAGGATGGGTAAAGGTAAAGGACCCACGGAAGGTTGGGGAGCAATTATTAAACCCGGTAGGATTATTTATGAGATGGATGGCGTACCAAGGGAGTTGGCAATGGAAGCTCTCCGGCTTGCCGCTCATAAGCTATCGGTTAAAACAAAATTTATTGAGAGGGGTAATGCGTAATGAAGGCAAGTAAGGTCAGAGAGATGAGCCTTGAAGAGATGCAAAAGAAGGCGATCGATTTAAAAGAGGCTTATTTTAATCTGCGCTTTCAGCATGAAACAGGCCAGCTTGAGAATCCGGTTACCCTGTCCCAGACAAGAAAAGATATTGCCAGAATCAAGACCATTATAAAAGAGAAACAGGCATAAAATAGAAGCAGGCCGGCAAAGGGAAACACTAAAAAAGAGAATAAAACAGAAAAACTAAAACAAAATAAAATAGAGACAGTATGAAAGAGCGAGGGAAGAAGAGACAATTAACAGGAATGGTCGTAAGTGACAAAATGGATAAGACCGTTGTTGTCAAGGTTGAAAGATTGGTGAAACATAAACTTTATAAAAAGTATATAAAAAGACAAACCAAGTTTTCCGCCCACGATGATAAGAACATCTGCCAGATCGGCGACAGGGTTTTAATTACAGAATCAAAACCCTTAAGCAAAATGAAACGTTGGCGCGTTAGCAGTATTGTTGAAAAAGCTGTGTCAGCATAAAGGATAGGAAAAGATGATTCAGTCAGAAACGAGATTGAAGGTTGCCGACAATTCGGGTGCCAGAGAGGTATACTGTATAAAAGTTCTGGGAGGATCCAGAAGGCGATACGCAAGTATTGGTGATGTTATAGTCGTATCTGTCAAGGAAGCTATCCCGAATTCCAAAGTCAAAAAAGGTGATGTCTTGAAGGCTGTTGTGGTTCGGACAAAAAAAGAGATTAGTAGACCTGATGGTTCTTTCATCAGGTTTGACGATAATTCGGCTGTTTTGCTTGCAGACAACATGGAACCGCTTGGTACCCGTATATTTGGTCCTGTTGCAAGGGAGCTTAGGGCAAAGAAATATATGAAGATAATTTCCCTTGCCCCAGAGGTTCTATAGCGATTACAGCCAGTGGAGATGATCCTTATGATAAGTGACAAATGCTATATAAAAAAGGACGATAAGGTAAAAGTTATCTCAGGGAAGGATAGAGGTAAAATTGGCAAAGTCCTAAATGTGGTTAGAAAGAAAAACCGGATTGTTGTTGAGAATATCAACATTGTAAAATGCCATGTAAAACCCAATGCCAAAAACAGGCAGGGGGGAATTGTTGAGAAGGAATCCCCGGTTCACTGGTCCAATGTTATGTTGATGTGCAATAAATGTTTGGCTCCTGCGCGTATCAAGTTCCAGATTCTTGAAGATGGGAAAAAGGTAAGGTCCTGCAGGAAGTGTAACGAGGTAATAGACGTTTAACTAACAAAACATTTATATTAATGCAGCTTAAGTTTGAAATACGATTTTCGTGATTGGCATATTAGATGATATGCCGGAGGAAAGAATGTCACAGCTAAAAACATATTATGAAAAAGAAGTCGTGCCCAAGCTAATAGAAAATTTTAATTTTAAAAGTACCATGCAGGTCCCGAGGCTTGATAAGATAGTATTAAACATGGGAGTAGGTGAGGCTAATCAGAATATTAAGCTTCTTGATGCTGCTGTTGAGGAACTAAAAATAATTTCCGGGCAAAAACCGGTGATCAGACGCGCAAAAAAGTCAATTGCCGCTTTTAAGCTCAGGGAAGGGCAACCCATAGGCTGCATGGTTACTCTCAGGCGAAATCGGATGTATGATTTTTACAATAAACTGGTTAATGTGGCACTTCCCCGTGTTCGTGACTTCAGAGGGTTATCTGCCAAAGCCCTTGATGGGCACGGAAATTATACCATCGGTATAAGGGAACAGATTATTTTCCCGGAAATCGAGTATGATAAAATTGACAAGATAAAAGGGTTAAATGTAACAATCGTTACCACAGCTAAAAACAATAAAGAGGGCAAGATGCTTCTAAAACTTTTGGGCATGCCCTTCAGAAACTGATGATGTTGTCTGTTTCCCCGGTTCTGGAAAAACTGTTCTGGAAAAGACGGTCCTAAAATAGAAGGTTCCGTAATCCACGGGAAGCTGATAAGGAGGATGATTTGGCAAAAAAATCGCTAAAAGTGAAAGCTAAAAGAAAACCCAAGTTTAATGTCAGGGCATACAACAGGTGCCCTTTGTGTGGGCGACCAAGAGCGTTTCTCAGAAAGTTCGGGATTTGCAGAATATGTTTTAGAGATCTTGCATCGAATGGCCTTTTGCCTGGTGTAACAAAATCCAGTTGGTAAAAAGGTCTTTTAGTTTCATACAATGAAAATTAAAAAAGAGATAAAAAAAGTACTTTCCAAAGACAGTGCACAAAAAATTAGAGATATTAAGGATTAATAACGGAGAACCAAAATGGCGATTAGTGATCCAATTGCGGACATGCTGACCAGAATACGTAACGGGGGAAAGGCAAAATTTGTTAAGGTTGATATTCCCGGTGCTAAAATAAAAACTGAAATTGCAAGGGTTTTGCAGGCTCAGGGATATATAAAGAACTACAAATCTATAAAAGACGGGAAGCAGGGTATCTTGAGGGTTTATCTCAAGTATACTGACAAAAATCAGCACGTGATTTTTGGCATTGAACGATGCAGCAAAACAAGCAGAAGAGTATATGTGAAGGGTAAGGATATAAAGCCTGTATTAAACGGCATGGGAATTTCTATCTTGTCCACCTCCAAGGGGATAATGACGGACAAACAGGCCATAAGGGAAAAAGTAGGCGGAGAGATTCTCTGCAATCTTTGGTAGCAAGGGGAGTTAATAATGTCTCGAGTAGGCAAAAAACCGATTCCAATACCTGATAAGATAAAAATAACTTATAAGGACAGAATTATTACCGTACAGGGAGAAAAGGGAACCCTGACAAGAACGGTTCATCCGATTGTGGATATTAAGATAGAAGATGGAAACCTTACGGTAATGATAGATGGTTACGATCGCAAGACCCGGGCTTTTCAGGGACTTACCCGGGCTCTTGTGGCAAACATGGTTACCGGTGTTTCCAAGGGATTTGAACGGGGCCTTGAGATAAACGGAATAGGCTATCGTGTTGAACTAAAGGGGAAAACTTTGGTATTGAACCTTGGCTATTCTCATTCTATTAATTTCGATCTTCCCGAGGGTATAGCCGCTAAGGTAGAAAAGACCGCAATAACGCTGTCCGGAATAGACAAGGAGCTTTTAGGGCATACTGCAGCGTCAATACGACGATTAAGGCCACCCGAACCGTATAAGGGCAAGGGTATAAAATACGCGGAAGAGTATATTCAGAAAAAAGCGGGAAAGACAGGTGCATCAGCAGGATAGATAATAAATCAGGGATAATAAAAAGCATGGACAGAATAGTTAAAAAAAGAGAAGCGCACTTAAAAAGAAAGAGAAGCATAAGAAAAAAGATAACAGGAACCGCCCAGCGCCCCAGGCTTTGTGTGTCCAGGAGCTTGAGTCATATTTACCTCCAGGTAATTGATGACACATGCGGAAAAACTTTAGCTTCCGCCTCTTCCCATGAGAAAAAGGTTAAAGAGAACGCTGAGATTAAAAACAAGGTGTCCAAGGCAAATTTTGTGGGAAAACTCGTTGCCGACCGCGCCATTGAAAAAGGGATAAAGACAGTGGTTTTTGACCGTAACGGGTTTTTGTACCACGGACGTGTAAAAGCTGCTTCAGATGGTGCCCGTGAGGCGGGTTTAGATTTTTAAAAGGATTTTTCAAGAGATTAAGGAGGCATAACCCTTGTTTAGACAGGAAACAGATGACAATCAACTAATTGACAAGGTTGTTCATATTAATAGAGTGGCAAAGGTTGTAAAAGGCGGTAGAAGATTCAGTTTCAGCGCCATAGTAGTGGTCGGTGACGGAAAAGGAAGCATCGGATGCGGATTGGGAAAAGCCGGTGAAGTGCCAGAAGCCATTAGAAAAGGTGTTGAAAAAGCAAAACGAGAGATGTCTGTAATTCACATGACTGACGGAACGATCCCATTTGAGGTGATCGGTAAATTCGGCGCAGGACGGGTACTTTTAAAACCCGCATCAAAAGGTACCGGTCTTATTGCCGGAGGTGCGGTACGTGCGGTGCTTGAAGTAGCTGGGATACAGAATATTCTAACAAAATGCATGGGATCGCATAACCCCCATAACGTTGTCAAAGCCACAATTGAAGGCCTGCAGCAGCTCGAAAGCCGCGAGCAGGTAGCGAAAAGGCGCGGGATAAACGTTCAGGACATGTAACTAATTAAGTTATGTAAGGGAAGGGCAAGTGGTTGGGATGTTAAAAGTTACTCTTATAAAAAGTATGATAGGCAGGCCTGAGAAACACCGCAAAGTTTTGCGGGGCATGGGGCTGACCAAGCTGAACAGAACTGTTTTGCTTAAAGATACACCACCGATTCGTGGGATGATTAATGCCGTATCTCATCTTGTCATGGTAGAGGAGAATAGCGATGAGACTTAATGAATTATCACCGGCAGAAGGATCACGACGTCCACCAAAACGTGTTGGTCGCGGAAACGGTTCCAACAGAGGAACATATTCGGGACGGGGGTGCAAGGGGCAGAACAGCAGGTCCGGAGGGTCTGTGAGGCCTGGTTATGAAGGTGGCCAGATGCCTATTCATCGTCGTTTGCCAAAAAGGGGATTTACCAATATTTTCAAAAAAGAGTATGCAATTGTAAACGTTGGTGAGTTATCACGGTTTGAAAGCGGAAGTGTTGTTGATGAAAAAGCCCTGATACAAAAGGGGCTTGTTAATGGAAAACGTGACGGAATTAAAGTGCTTGGCAAGGGCGATATAAATTGTCCGCTTACGATAATAGTTGATAAGGTAAGCAGTGGTGCACGTGAGAAAGTGGAAGCTGCGGGAGGAACCATAGAGGTTAAATAGATATGGCCGCAAACGGATTCCAAAACATTTTCAAGATACCTGAGCTGAAAAACAAGCTTTTATATACGTTTGCACTTTTATCGGTTTATCGTATCGGTGTCCATGTGCCCACACCGGGCATTGATGCTACTGCACTTGCCAGGATTTTTGACAATTACAAGGATGGCATGCTGGGCATGTTCAATATGTTCACAGGCGGTGCCTTAGAGCGATTGTCAGTATTTGCTTTGGGGATTATGCCTTATATCAGTGCGTCAATTATTCTGCAGCTTAAGTCGGATCGTAGCCATGTCGTTCT
>JAUXBD010000114.1 GCA_030619585.1 Desulfobacteraceae bacterium | reverse complement strand
ATCTGTATACGTAATTTCAAAACGTTATTAAGGTCTATTCGAAATTTCAGATGCAATATTTTGAACATCGAACGCTCAACATCGAATGTTGGCGCTTCGCTTTGTCTTTATTATAAATGGTAGAATACATTAACGTTCGATGTTGGATGTTCGACGTTCATCTTCTATATGCCTCAAAGTGTGGACTCTTCATTAAAATATGTTGAATTTCAATTTGCGCAAGTCCAGGAACCTTGAATTTCCAAATGCGGTTGCCCTGCCCTGGTCGCCTGTGCAACCGCTTCTGGTCTCTGGATGCCGGTATTTTAATCTTGCGCATTTTGCGCCTTTTTGCGGCTATATCATATTTTGAATTTTAAGGCAGGCTGAATAGTGGTCGGAAGAGATCTCTTTGATCCGGCATGATGTACAAAAGCATTTATCCTCCGCATCTTTACATCTGGGCGCAAAACTGCAGCCGGAGATAGGTTGCAGGAGATCAGGCGGCATGCCGGGTATGGCGTAGAGCTTGCTGCCCGGTTTGCAGGAAGCAGGTATGGAATCCATAAGCGCTCTGGTATATGGATGTGCAGGGTTATAAAAAATATCATGAGTTTTCCCGCTTTCCATGAGTTTTCCTGCATACATTACAATTACCCTGTCAGCGATACCTGCAATAACACCAAGGTCATGGGTTATAAATATTACAGCCATGTTCCTGGTTTTCTGCATGCTTTTTATCAGATCCAGAATTTGTGCCTGGATTGTAACATCAAGGGCAGTGGTCGGCTCATCTGCGATTAAGAGTTCCGGGCCGGTGATAAGGGCCATGGCAATAACAACTCTCTGGCTCATGCCTCCGGAAAGCACATGAGGGTAATGATTCATGAACTTTTTTGCATCCTGGAAACCAACTTCGTAAAGAAGGTCGATTGCTTTGATTCGGGCTTGCTTTGCGGATATGTTTTGATGGGCCAAGAGCGGTTCTGTCAGTTGGACGCCAATGGTGAGATAGGGGTTAAGACTGGTTATTGGATCCTGAAATATTATGGATATGCGGTTTCCCCTTATTCTACGAATATCTTTGCTTGAACATTTGAAAAGGTCGATCCCATCAAACATTGCCCGGCCGTTTTCAATCCGCCCGGGAGGTGATGGGACAAGGCCGAGAAGAGAAAGGCAGGCAACCGATTTCCCGGAACCGGACTCACCCACAATTCCCAGAGTTTCACCATTGCTAACATCAAAGGAGATGTCATCAACAGCCCTGACTATGCCGTTTCTTGTATGGAAGTATGTTGTCAGGTTTTTTACAGATAGCATGGTTTATACCGGGAATTAATCCTTTGAAGCTCTGGGATCAAAAGCATCCCTTAAGCCGTCGCCTAGAAAATTCAAAGAAAACAGTGTGATTGAAAAAAATATTCCGGGAAATACCAAAAGCCAGGGATACTCTTCCATGGTTTCAACACCGTGGGAGATTAGTAAACCCCATGAACTCATGGGCGGCTGCACCCCAAGTCCGAGAAAACTCAAAAATGACTCAAGAAGCATCACGCTGGGGACCGTCAGACTGGCATAAACAATTATGGGGCCCAGTACATTGGGGACAAGATGCCTTGTTATGATCCTGGTATTTGAGATCCCCATGGTAATAGCTGCATCTATAAATGCCTGCTTTTTTATTGTCAGCACCTGGCCGCGAACAATCCGTGCCATGGTAAGCCACTCAACTGCTCCTATGGCTGCAAACAGGAGGAACAGGTTCTGTCCAAAAACAACCATAAGCAAAATAACAAATATGATAAACGGCAGCGCATAGAATATATCCACCAGCCGCATCATGATACTATCTGTACGTCCTCCCAAATAACCGGCAACAGTTCCCCAGAGAACGCCAATAACAAGAGATACTGTTGTGGCAAGAAATCCCACCATAAGAGAGATGCGGCTTCCGTACATTATGCGTGTTAAAAGGTCTCTTCCCAGCACATCAGTACCTAAAAAATGGGAAGAAGATGGGGGTGATGCCCCAAGGTCAAGATCCTGCACCTCATATGAATAGGGTGCGATCCATGGTGTAATGATTGCAATAAGGGCCATAAAGGCAATCACATAAAAACCAAAAACTGCAAGCCTGTTTTTTTTAAGGCGTATCCAACTATCCTGCCAGAGGGAGACCCCTTTTACAATTTCAAGGTTTTCCGATTCAGGCCATGTTCTTTTTTTTGTGGAACCCATTTTTTTCGTGAAATCCTGACCAAGCAATAGTTTTTAAGCCCCTTTAAAAATTTCATGTTTCAGCTTAGGGTTCAGCCAAACAGTAATAACATCCGAGATAAGATTGAATATTATGATAAGGGCGGAAAAGAAGATCGTTGCCCCCATAATCATGGTATAATCCCGGTTAAATGCTGCCTGTACATAAAACCTGCCAAGCCCCGGAATCTGGAATATTGTCTCAATTACAAATGAACCTGCCAAAAGGCCTGCAGTGGCAGGTCCTAGAAAAGAGACAACCGGCAAAATCCCACCTTTTAATGCATGGCGGATAACTATTATCGGTTCAGACAGTCCCTTTGCCCTTGCCATGCGTATAAAATCCATTGACATGATTTCTATCATTCCTGTTCTGGTAAGTCTTGCAATATAGGCTGCATAGGAAGCTCCAAGAGTGATAGTCGGTAGTATTTTGTCTCCTTGCGCGTCACCCCAGCCTGAAACCGGAAGCCAGTTCAGCCAGATGCCGAATATGAGCACCAGCAATGGCCCCAGAAGAAATGAGGGCATGCAGATCCCTGCCATTGCAAAAGACATGGGAACATAGTCCTGGAGGGTATTGGGTTTAAGGGCGGCAAAAACACCTGAAATGATACCAAACGCCATTGCAGTAAGCAGTGCATAAAGCCCCAGCTCAAAGGTTATGGGAAGCCCTGAGAATATCATTTCATTTACCGTGCGTCCGGGATATTTAAAAGAGGGTCCGAAATCCCCTTTTAACAGGTTCTTCAGATAGTCAAGATATTGAAGATAAAGGGGATCATTAAGTCGATAATGAATATTCAAGTTTTCCAGAATTTCAGGGGAGACGGTTTTTTCAGAATCAAAGGGGCCGCCCGGCGCTGATCTGATCAGGAAAAAAGTCACTGTAACCACAGCGAGAAGAACCGGAACTGCTGTTAAAATGCGCTTAAAAATGAATTTAAACATTATAGCGGGGCCTGTTGTTTTTAATCCTCAGATGAAAGAAAAATATATTTATATGGATGATGATCAAGAATGTTCGGGTGCCGGCCTTTCACATCCGGGTAGATTAAAGAACTGTTAGTATATATATAGATGGGAATAATAGGCACCTGGTTTAAAAGTATCTTTTCCGCTTCCTGGAAAAGCTCAAATCTTTTTTCTCGGCTCACTGTTTTGGAAGCTTTTTCAATAAGATCATCATAAACAGCATCGGACCAGCCTGAATGGTTATTCCCGCCGCCTGTTACAAACATATCTAAAAATGTGTTGGGATCTGCATAATCACCTATCCATCCGGCCCTTGCAATATGAAAATCTTTTGTTTTTCTGCTGTTTAAGTATACTTTCCAGTCCTGGTTTACCAGGGTCACATCTATGTTGAGAGCGTTTTTCCACATCTGTTGAATGACGACTGCAGTTTTCCTGTGACCTTCGCTGGTGTTGTATAAAATTTCAGCCGGGGGAAATCCCTTACCGTCAGGATAGCCGGCTTTAGATAGAAGCTCTTTTGCGCCTTTAATATCAAAAGGGATATTTGCTTTGGGTGTGTAACCGGCTGTGTCCGGCGGCGTGAATGAAAATGCAGGTATCTGTCCACCCTTAGTGATTTTTTCCACTATCTTTTTCCGGTCGATGGACATTGCAAGAGCCATTCTAACATCCGGATCATCAAAGGGTTTTTTAAGAGTGTTGAATAGATAGTAGTATGTGCCGAGATATGGAACAATTTTTAGCAGTTCCGGGCTTTTCTCTTTATAAACAGCGATCTTTTCGCTGGAAAGCGTACTTGTGATATGGAGCTGGCCGGACCTAAACATCCTCTCTTCGGTTGACTGGTTTTCGACAGGGTAAAAATTGATCCCATTTAGTCGTACCTTTTGAGCATCCCAGTAAAGTTGGTTTTTCTCAACAACAATAATTTTGTTAAGCTCCCATCTTTTAAGGATGAACGGGCCGTTACCCACATGGTTTCCAGGCCGGGTCCATTTTGTTCCCCTTTTGTCAATGGCTCCGAATCTTTCAATGGTTTGCCTGTGCACCGGGAAAGTGCTGAAATGGGACAGTATGGAAAGAAAAAAGGGTGTGGGGCTTTCAAGGGTTACTTGCAAAGTATGGCTGTCTATAGCTTTGACCCCAACTTTGGAAAAATCGGTGATCTCATCTTTGTTGAACTTTTTCGCATTTTTCAGGTAATGCATCATATAGGCGTATTCGCATGCCAAAGAGGGTGAAAGAATCCTCCTCCAGGAAAATACAAAATCATCTGAAGTCAACTGATCTCCGTTGGACCACCTTGCATCTTTTCTGATCTTGAAAGTATAGGTCATCCGGTCTTTGGAAATACTCCAGGACTCAGCCATACCCGGTCTTGGGGACAGGTCTTTCGGGTCTTCTGAAACCAATCCCTCCATAAGGGCTGATATGATGTTATGTTCAGGAACGCCTGTTACAATATGGGGGTCAAGATCCTGTGGTTCGGTCCCGTTTCCCATGTGCAGAATCTGGTTTTTTGTGCCCTGTGAAACATTGGTTTTCCTTTTATCCGTGCAGGCAAAAAAAAGAATATTCAAAAGGATTGCCAAAACAAGAAGGCATAATCCTTTGTTTGGTAAGTGTTTCATTAACTTATCTCCATAACCGGTCTTAACATATATAATGCAAATACCGGCTACACTCTTGATGATTCCATTTATTTTGTCAAGTATATGGCTGCCTGAATGCAGGGTAAATGGATGTGGAGAAAAAAGGGTTATATTATTTTCTACCGCACGCTTCGCTCAAGGGCGCAAAGGACCGCAAAGTTTTTTATTTTCCGCAGAAAAACGCGGAAAATAAAACAATGCATGCTCTTCGGGCAGATTAACTCCTCGCCTCAGGTAACGCCTGATAATATAGTTTTTCTTCGCGTTTCTTGGCGTGCTTGGCGGTTTAGTATTTTTTATATCGCACGTTTTTCCCGAGTATCAGTCCTTAGTGGGATTATTCGTTGAAGCGATTAGCAGAAACATAAGAGTTGTTGAAATTACAATAATTACTTTGACCAGTTTTCAAGTTTAAGGCCGGCTATTCTTTTAAAGTGCTTGGTATTGTTGGTTATAAGTGTTAGGTTGCCGGTAAGGGCACATGATGCAATGATTAAATCAAAATCATCCAGACGAGTGCCATCGTTTTCGAGTTGGGCTTTTAGCATGCCGAATACTTCAACGGTCTCCATTCCGATCGGGATGATATCAAGAGACTGTTCAAGATTTTTTATTTTTGCAAGATTGCTTGATGCTTTTTCAGATTTATGAGCCCCGTAATAAAGCTCCATTAGAGAAATAACGCAGATTTTAATGGAATCGTTTAAATGATTCAAAAGATTCTTTTGTACCTTTTTATTTCCTTTCAAACAGTAGACAATTACATCGGTATCAAGCAGGAACATTAAAACCCCTTTGATAGTTTTTTTGAATTTTTTCTGGCTTTTTTAATCTCCTTAATTATTTCTTCAGGTTTTCTTGGATCTTCCCATGATCCTGATAATTCAAGCAGAGTCTCTGCAGGAGTTTTGGCGGACAGAAAGCGTTTCTTATTTGCCATATAATTTTTTAGTAGAAAAAGAATTTGCTGACTGACAGAACGATTTTCTGAAGCGGCAAGTGCTTTTATCTGCACATACAGGTTGTCCT
>JAUXBD010000191.1 GCA_030619585.1 Desulfobacteraceae bacterium | reverse complement strand
ATCTCTTTATACAGGGGTTCCAGTGATCTGTAGATTTTCCGATAAACACGGTTGTATAGTTTCTCGTATATCGCGACATTTTTAGGGTCTGGACTAAACACCCTGTCATAGGTTACCATCTTGTTTATTGCAGACTCAAACGACCCATGGATCCCAAGGCCCACAGATGTTACAATCGCTGCTCCCAGCCCTGAAGTCTCGTATGTCTTTCCCCTGACCAAAGGAAGATTGAAAATATCTGATGAGATCTGACATATCTCGTCACTCTGGGATGCACCTCCGGAAACAGTAACCTTACGGGCTTTAAACCCGCCTTGCCTTTCCATTTTACCCAGTCCGTCCAAAAGCGCATATCCCAGTCCTTCAATCACACCCCTATATATATGGGCCTTTTCATGAACATCTCCAAAACCTATCATAGCGCCCTTTGCAGAAGGGTTTTTAAGCCCGGGTGCCCAGAAAGGCTGTACCACAAGCCCCATGCAGCCGGCAGGTGCCTTGGCCAAAAGGTCGTTTAGAACAACCTCAGGGAGAATCCCCCTGGCTTTTGCGTCAAGTACCTCTTTATATGCAAACTCTTTTTTAAACCAGGTGATCATCCAAAACCCCCTGAAAATCTCGATTTCAGGATTATAATGCCCGGGGATAGGCGCAGGATAGGAGGGCATAAACTTTAAGGGCTCAAAATATATCTTTGACGTGGTCTGAACAGTGGCAGTTGTGCCGAAACTTAAACTTGCCATCTCATCACTTAACACTCCCATACCTATTGTCTCACATCCCTTATCAGAGCCACAGGCAATAACAGGCACGCCCTCTTTAATACCTGTGAGACCTGCAGCGCTTCCTGTGACCTCTCCAAGGATCTCTCCCGGCATGACTATATCGGGAAGTTTTGCCCTCTCAATGGGAAAAAGGCGTGAAGGTAGCTCTCCTTTTTCCGACCACTTCATCTTTTTGTAGTCAAATGGTATATGCCCGATCTGGGATGCTATTGAGTCAAGAAATTTTCCAGTGAGTCTGAAATTTAAGAGCCCTGAAACCTGCAGGTATTTATACGTTTTTTCCCATACTTCAGGTTGGTTCTGCATTATCCAGTTACACTTCCCATCAGTCTGGGTCTTTGCAAGGGTCTCATCCATGCCGGCGATCTTAAAGATCTGTTTCATAAAAAATCCGGGATTATAAGCAGGATCTGCCTTTCTTTGGTCCAGCCATGTTATCACCGGGCCAAGGGAAGCCCCGTCAGAATCCACACTAACATGACTGTTCCTTATGGCTGTGACTCCCACTCCTGTGATATTTTCAAATATCTTTGGATTTTTAGACTTTAATGATCTGCATGCGGCACACAGGGCCTCCCAATATATTTCAGGGTCCTGCTCTGCCCATCCTGGTTTGGGACTAACATAGGGTTCATACTCAATTTGCGTTTTATCAAGGAGCTCTCCCTCAGCAGAAAATATCAAAGCCCTTAGGCTCTGGGTGCCGCAATCAATTGAAAGTATAACTTTTCCCAAAATGCAACCTCCCGTGGTCTATCATAGCACATGGCGCATAACACATAACGTACCGCACTTTAAACTTTGTGCTATGCCCCTTAATCAGGAACAGAGTAAGCAAGCTCCCACAGATTTTTGTAGCTACTTTTCTCATCCTCCCATCGCTTCTCATCCCATGGCAGTACAGGCTGGCAGAGCTTTTGAATTCTATCCATATGCTCCATGCCGCCATCTTTTATCAACAGTCCTACCCGCACACGCCTCAAGAGCAGATCAGACAGATGTCTCACATGCTCATGCTTTGCAGCAAAGGGCAATTCAGCCCAGAGTGTATGGGTGCCCGGGATCTGAACAAAATCTTCACTATGGGACATTTGTGTAATTTTATTTGCAGCTTTTCCATATCTGCCCTTTAGACGTCGCCATGTTTGGGGAGACAATCTTTTGCTAAGATCCTGACTGATTTCGGCATGTGAAAAAACAGGATCGCGTTTATCAGGCACACTTTTATTAGGCCCTTTAAATTTAGGCAAGAAAGGTCCGGCTGCTTTAATGGAATTTCGTGCCAGCATGCGAAAAGTAGTAAGTTTGCCGCCAGTGACTGTCACCAGGCCCTTGTTTACCCATATCATATGCTCACGGGATTCCTTGGAGGGATCGATTTCCCCCCCCTTACCCAGTACCGGCCTGCCCAATACCGGACGGACCCCTGCTAAAGTTGCGATGCAATCCTTTTTCGATATATCAAGGGAGGGGAAAAGATAGTAAAGGCCCTCCATAAGGTATGAAATCTCCTGTTCTGAAATAACAGGATCCAACGAGATATCACCTTGGTGGTCAACATCAGTGGTGCCGAAAAGCACCGCTCCTTCCCAGGGAATCGCAAAAACAGGCCTTTTGTCTTCAGGATGAAAAAAACTCAAAGCACTGGATATGGGCAGAATATCGGTAGAAAAAACAAGATGGCTTCCCCTTAAAGGGCGCAGATGAAAACCGGTTCCCGGTAAAGGATGCAGGTTCTCTGCCCAAACACCTGTTGCATTTATAACTGTCTTACTTAAAAGTTCCTTTGTTTCTCCGGATAGAGTATCTTTAGCAGCAACCCCGACCACATTCCCTTTGCTGTTTCTCATTATTTGGGTGACCATGGTATAATTGACACCACAGCCTCCGAGCATAAGCGATTCATCAATCAGACGCAAAACCAGCCTGGCATCGTCAACCTGGGCATCCATAAAATGAAATCCGCCCAAAAGCCCGTCTCCTTTTATTTTAGGCTCCATAGCCAGAAAATCAGAGGGGTCATGGAAACCATGCTGTTTTCTTCCTGCCATAATGTCATATATAGTGAGGCCCAACTCAAGGATCCATCTACCCGTCCTGTGACCCTCGTAAACAGGCAGTAAGAATCTCACAGGATCAACCAGCCCCGGCGCCTCTTTTAGAAGTCGTTCACGTTCTTTTACCGATGCCCTTGTTAGAAGAAATTTACCCTGCTTAAGATATCGCAGACCGCCATGGACCAGTTTCGAAGAACGGCTTGACGTGCCCCAGGCAAAATCGTTCTGCTCCAAAAGAAGTGCACGAAGCCCCATTCTTGAGGCCGCAAGGAGAATACCCGCCCCGGTTATTCCCCCTCCGACGACAATCAAATCCCAGCTTTCGTCCAGATCAGAAAGAAACATTATCAAACCTCTATTTCATTAAACATGCTCATTTAGCCAGCCTACAATATCTCCATAAACTTCTTGCCTGTTTATCTCATTTAACATCTCATGCCTCCCGTCCTTATAAAATTTTAATTTTACGTCATTGAAGCCGGCTTTCTTATATGAGTTATATACCTGTTCAACCCCCTTTTTATTGTTGCCCACAGGGTCTTTATCACCTGAAAAGAGATATACGGGCAGCTCCTTGGGAATCTTTTTTATATTATCGGGTTGATTTATTATCTTCATACCGGTGAAAAGATCATGAAAAAACCCTGCTGTAAAAACCTGTCCGCAAAAAGGATCTCCAATATACTTATCAACCTCCGTATCATCTCTGCTAAGCCAGTCAAAATCTGTTCTATTGGGCTTAAAAGGATCGTTAAATTTGCCGAAAGAAAGTTTTGTCAACAGCAGGCTACGACTCCTTATACCTTTTATTCTGCACTCTAAAAAAGCTATAAATCTTCCTATACAACCCAGCAGTCCCGGATCTCCTCCGGTACCTGAAAGGATTACACCTTTAACCTCCTTGCCGTATAAGGCGATATAGTGCCTTGAAAGAAACGACCCCATACTATGACCAAAAAGAAAAATTGGCAGACCAGGATATTGCTTTTTTATAAAACATGTTATTGCATGCATATCCTTTACAGCCAGGTTCCATCCGTTTTCATCGGCAAAATGCCCGACCTTTCCGGACAAACCTGCCGTGTTACCATGCCCCCTATGATCGTTTGCATATACACAGAATCCTGAATCCACGAGGAACCTGGCAAAACGGCCGTACCTTTTTGCATGTTCAGCCATTCCATGGGCAATTTGAATAGCTGCTTTTGGCGGGGCATTAATTTTGGGAAGCCATTTATAGCAAAAAACCTTTTCACCGTTTTCCATGGTTAAGCTTACACTATCAGGCATAATAAAAGCCCCGTATTTGATGTTAGGAACTGGAAACCGGATAGACAATAAAATTATTTTAGGTGATTGTCGAGTTTTTTCTTTGGGAATTATTTGGTCGAAAATCGCAAACCAATTACTATTAAGAGAGGCAAACCACCTATCCCCTTGTCGTTGGTATGCAAGGGGTGGTGGGATGTGATAAGAAAGTCCGGCATAGCCCGGACAAGCCGGAATCCAAAAAGCTGGATTCAGGGCTCCTGACCTGGCGTAAATTTAGATTCAACATATTTAAATGATAGGTTGCCTGGTTTATATATTCTGTTAGTAGTTAAACCTGTTGTGCATATGCCAACTTTTTGTTTTCACTTTTTAGAATATTTGCAACCGTAGACGCAAACCATCTGCCT
>JAUXBD010000056.1 GCA_030619585.1 Desulfobacteraceae bacterium | reverse complement strand
CCAAACAACGGAATTGATGAAGATTGTAGTGGAAGTGACTTGATTAGTACTGCTCCTCCTGCCTGTTTTATTTCAACCCTTTGGTAACATCTCATAGCTTTTATCATGCTCAAAGGCAGGGTCGAATTGGCCCTGCCTTTTTTTATCAGACTATTTCATCATTTGTGATTTCATATCATATATGGCATACAATAGAAATTGACCCCGTTGCATATAGATTGTTGCTTATTCCCAGAAACGGAATTCGAATTTTTTGAAAAGGATGTGTTGATTATTTAAAGATAAAATCTCCTGGTCACAACTTATCAAAACTGTTTTGAAAAATAATCGAATTCACCCTCATTGTAAATAAGTGTAAAGTTTTTTTCCGGTCACTTTTAACAATTTTGTTTTAACACTCCCCTCAGATGCCATAAATTTTGTTTAACAATCCATCTGGGCATCCAAGGCGGGAACAAATTTGAGCTATGTCATCATTGTGGATGGCGATGTGGATGTGACCAATATGGAAGCGGTTGATCACGCCATGGTTGCGAAATGTCATCCGTATAAAAATATTTACAGATTCAAGGATTCCTCAGCAAGCCCGCTTATGCCATGGCTGTCACCGGAAGACCGCAAGAAAGGGATAGGGGGCGCCTATGTCCTGTTTGACTGTACATGGCCAAAAGAGCTTCTGCCGGCAGCTATTCCCAAAAAGGTGACTTTAGATGTTGCATGGCCGAAAGGGGTATATGAAAAAATACTAAAGAACTGGAACGATTACGGCTATGAGTAGGAAGTAAATAAAAAGACGGGTTGCGGGTTAAAGTGAAACCCGCAACCCGTAACTTGTAATATGCAAGTCAACCAAACTGTTGATAACCATGTCAGGTCCTTCCTCCATCAGGGAATCATAGTCGTCCAGCCCGGTGAGCACTCCAACTGTTTTCATCCCTGCTGCCCTACCGGCCATTATGTCAATGCGAGAATCACCCAAATATACACAATTGTCAGCATCTACGCCTAATCTTTTAGCGCACTCAATCAGGGGATCGGCAGCCGGTTTTTTTCTTTGAGCGTCATCAATGGTTATTATAACTTCTATCAGATCATCTATGTTGGCTTTTTTTAACGGATCTATCTTGTTTTTAATGTTTTTTTTCAGTGTGGATGTTACAATTCCTATCTTTAACCCTTGTGCTGAAATTTCCCTTAAAATCTTATTTGCCCCTGGAATTAGCTTTAGGTCATTTTGGGCCATGAACTGTTCAACAACTGTCCTTATCGTTATGATATATTCATTCTTTTGATTTTTGTTGGCGTTTGGAAGTACGCGGTCCCAATTAAACTCACCATTATTCACAGCATCTGATACTGCTTTTCTGGAGGGCAGGGGGAGAGCAAGATTTTTAAATGCAATTGCAAGACCCTCGAAATAGGGCCCGATGGAATCAATCAGGGTTCCATCAAGATCGAAAATGACTGTGTTTACAACTATTTTCTGGAATGTTTTGGGCATTTTTAGTTGAAATTGTTTTATCTTCGTCCATTAATCTTTATCAAGCATGCTTATCATCTTGACACAAAAATAAAAACCTGATTTTAAGCCAGATGTATATTATTATGAAATAACAATTTTTCAATGGAAGAAAAAGAACTTAAAAATAGTATCCTTGATTATATGAGTAGTCACAATACTGTTTCTCTTGCCACAGATAAACAGGGGCTGCCCCATGCTGCAACTGTGTTTTATGTTAATATGGAATTTACACTCTATTTTTTGAGCAGCCCTTCCAGTCGACATGCGGAAAACTTTTCATCTAACCCAAAAGTGTCTGCCACAATCAATGAAGATTATTCCAACTGGCTCAGCATTAAGGGGATCCAGATGGAAGGGCTGGTTGAAGATGTGGGTGGTATACAGGAAAACGGACGGGTTGCAAAAGCTTATGTCAAGAAATATCCTGGGGTAAAAGATTTTCTTCTTTCACCAAAAAAGCTCGGCAGGTCAATAGCGCAAAAGGTGGCCGGGGTCAGGTTTTACAAGCTTGTGCCGGCCAGGATATGCTTTATTGACAATGAATTGGATTTTGGACACCGTGAAGAACTTTTATTAATTGCCCCCCAAACACAGGGGCGAAAAAATTTATAACATCGCCGTCATTTAATTTAATGGAATCTTCAAATCCATAAGAGAAACAATTAATTACGGCCGCTCCTGCTTCATCAACAGGTATTCCGAGAATGTTTATCAGATCATTTAGGGTTGAACCTTCATCCAGAGACATGGTTGCGTTTCCCTCTGAAGAGTCTGGGGGAAGATAAGCCCTGAATTTCATGAACATTTTTATTTGTATATTAATTTTATTTTTCATCTCCATTGTTTATCTCTGAATGGTTTGTCTCTGCGTTATCCCCCGGCAACAGCTGCAAAAAATGAATAAGTATCTCCATCCTTTAATACTTGTGAGTTTTCAATTTCCCAGTTGGTACCGTCAATTACAAGGCCGTCAAAATCACTTGTCCCGATACCAAGCAGATTCTTAAGGTCTTCGAGAGTGGAGCCTTCGTCAACGGATATATTTGCCTTTCCGTCCAAAGCATCAGCAGGGAGAAAGTTCTTGAATTTCGTGAACATTTTTATTTTTATGTTAATCTTGTTCTTCATTTTAAATTAAGGCCTTTGTGACTGATTAAAAAAGATGTTTTTGATTACCATCGCATAGGTAGAATGTCAAGGTTTTTGGGCTGTTGGGCCAAGGTGGCCGCATTTGAAAATTACGCACGAAATATATATCTTTAAATCCAAAATGTGAAGAACTCCATGCAAAGGGTTTGAGGTTAGAGGGAAATGGCCGCTATTCAAAATGCTTTATCCTCAAACCTCTAAGCGAAGCGATCCTCTAACGGTTTGCATGCACTGGTTGCTTGCGGCCTTTGTTGGGTCATTTTTGTCCGAAGTAGAATTATCGTGTTTTATCAGCAATATAAAACCATTTGTCCGTTGAGATGTATCATTTATGACTGAATAATACATTTATATCAGAATTATCCGGTATTATCAATTGTAAATATTGCTATAGAGAATCAATTAATATCATAAAAATTGATTGGTTATGATAATAATATGGGCATTGGCATGACTATTGATAGTAACATGAAAAGCTTTGAAAAGCTTGAAAAGCTAAAAGACAAAGATTGATGATCTCGTAAAAAAATGATGTTGATTTTTGCTGAAAATTATGAGAGGTTCGCAGTTTGCGCTAAACGGTAAATCAGTGGTTTTTTTATAACTGGTAATCAAACGTAAATTTAACATAATTTGTAAAAACACCTTATAATAAAATATGCAATTTATCCCAAGGGATATTTCATGGATTCAAATTTAGAAAATACAAACAAAAAAAAATAGGGGCTGTACTTGTGGTCGGCGGTGGAATAGGCGGTATTCAGTCCGCGCTTGATCTTGCCGAATCGGGTTACTATGTGTATTTGGTTGAAGAATCTCCGGCTATAGGCGGAGTTATGCCTCAGCTGGACAAAACATTTCCTACCAATGATTGCTCCATGTGTATTCTATCTCCAAAGCTGGTTGAATGTGGCAGGCATCACAACATTGAAGTGATCACCAATTCATGGGTAAAGAATATCGAAGGCGATGCCGGCGATTTTACGGTTTCGATCATAAAAGAGCCCAGATATGTGGATGAGAATAAGTGTATCGGTTGCGGGCTTTGCGCTGAAAAATGTCCTTCCAAAGTCCCTAATGAATTTGATGCCGGTTTAGGAAAGAGAAAGGCAATCTATGTTCAGTATCCCCAAGCAGTGCCGATGCTTTACGCCATAGACAAGCCGAATTGTATTCTCTTTAAAAAGGGGAAGGAAAAAGGGAAGTGCCGTATTTGTGAGAAATTCTGTGAAAGCGATGCAATAGATTTCGATCAGGAAGAGGAACAGATTACCGTTAATGTGGGATCAGTAATTCTGGCGCCGGGATTTGATAAATTCCAGGTTGATTCAGCTGAACTTGCCAAGCATGGTTACACCAGTCTTATCGCACAGTATGGCTACAGCAAATATCCCAATGTGGTAACCAGTCTGGAATTTGAAAGAATATTGTCAGCTTCCGGCCCATATGAAGGGCATCTGGTCAGACCGTCTGATAAAACACCGCCTAAAAGAATTGCCTGGATTCAATGTGTTGGCTCAAGAGATGTAACCTGCAACAGCGGATATTGCTCTTCAGTATGCTGTATGTATGCCATTAAAGAAGCCGTTATCGCCAAGGAACACAGCAAAATTCCTCTTGATGTCACTATCTTCTATATGGATATGAGAACATATGGCAAAGATTTTGATAGATATTATGAGCGTGCAAAAGAAGAACACGGTGTAAAGTTCGTTAGATCCAAAGTTTTCGGTATTGAAGAAAGAGAGGATACCGGGTTGTATTTGAGATATGCAGCGGAAAACGGAGAGCTCAAAACTGAAGAGTTTGATATGGTTACTCTTTCAATAGGGCTTAATCCCAAATCAAGTGCTGTTAAGCTTGCTGAAAGAGTCGATATCCAGTTGAATCACTATAATTTCTGCGAGACCAACACTTTTACGCCGGTGAATACATCCAGAGACGGAATTTTTGTTTGTGGAGCATTCCAGGGACCTAAAGATATTCCTGAAACTGTAATGCAGGCCAGTGGTGCTGCCGCAGCATCTGCCGCGCTTCTTTCCGATGCACGGGGTACACTTGTCAAGAAAAAAGAATTCCCTCCACAGAAAAGCGTCATTGGTGAACCGCCCAGAATAGGTGTTTTTGTATGCCACTGCGGTATCAATATCGGCGGTATTGTGAATGTGCCGGAAGTAAAGGACTATGCGGCAACCCTTCCCAATGTAGTTTATGTGGATGAAGGCATGTATACGTGTTCACAGGACAACCAGAAATCCATAAAGGAAAAGATTGCAGAACATAACCTGAATCGTGTGGTGGTGGCATCCTGTTCTCCCAGAACCCATGAACCTCTTTTCCAGGAGACAATTCAGGAACAGGGTTTGAATAAATATCTGTTTGAAATGGCAAATATTCGTGACCAATGCAGCTGGGTACATCAGTCCAATCCTGAGCAGGCGACTGAAAAGGCAAAGGACCTGGTCAGGATGGCTATTTCAAAGTCACGGCTAATAACCCCTCTTTCACCGATTACTTTAAAGACAATACCAGCTGTCCTTGTTGTGGGAGGCGGTGTTGCCGGTATGACGGCTGCTCAAAATTTAGCCGACCAGGGGTTTGAAGTTCATCTTCTTGAAAAGGGGATGAAACTCGGAGGCTTGACTAAAAAGCTATTGTATACACTGGAAGGCGAACCGGTTCAGCCCTTTTTGACGGATCTCGTTGAAAAGGTTTCAAACAATCCTTTGATAACCGTATATACAAAGACGGTAATTGCGGAATGCTCCGGTTATATTGGAAATTTTAGTACAAAAGTCAAGACGGGACCCAAAAAAGAGATTAAAGAGATAAAACACGGAGCCGTTGTTATTGCCACCGGTGCACAGGAATATAAAACCACTGAATATCATTATAAAAAGAACCGTGGTGTTATTTCCCTGCTCGATCTTGAAAAAGAGATCTCCAAGGCCAGTAAAAGGGTCAAGGAATGTGAAAATCTTGTGATGATCCAGTGCGTGGGATCACGGGATGAGAACAATCCCTATTGCAGCAGAGTGTGCTGCACCGAATCAATCAAGTGCGCCCTTTTGCTAAAAGAATTAAAGCCTGAAATGAACATTTACATCCTTTACAGGGATATCAGGACATATGGTTTTAAGGAGGATTATTACAGGGAGGCCAGAAAAAAGGGGGTAGTCTTTATACGATATGAATCTGACGCTAAACCTGAAGTTAACATTGTAAAAGAAGGAAAGAAAGATATTTTAAAGGTTAGTGTCAATGAACCGCTTCTGGGAGAAAAACTCATCATCGATGCAGACATGCTTGCTCTTGCAATAGGAACAGTGCCACTGCCTGAGAACAAGGAACTTTCGCAGTTCTTTAAAGTTCCTTTGAACGAAGATGGTTTTTTCTTAGAAGCCCATATGAAATTAAGACCGGTGGAATTTGCCACAGACGGTGTTTTTATGTGCGGAATGGCGCACAGTCCAAAGCTTATAGAGGAAAGTATTTCACAGGCGAATGCTGCGGCATCTCGGGCAGGAACAGTACTTTCTAAAGAGATTGTGGAGCTTCCGGGAACGATTTCTTTTGTCGATAAAACAATGTGTGCAGGATGCGGTGTGTGTATAAGCGTCTGTCCGTTCGGTGCCATTGAGATGGATAATGAACAGGAAATTGCAGTAGTTAATGAAGCGCTATGTAAGGGATGCGGTGCATGTACGGCATCCTGTAAGGCAGGTGCAATAAACCTGCATGGTTTTTCAAACAATCAGATTATGAGCGTGATCGATTCCTTTTAAGGAGAAAAGATGGAAGCAGCAAAGGAAAACTCCTGGGAACCCAAAATAATAACATTCTTGTGCAACTGGTGCAGTTATGCCGGAGCGGACCTGGCAGGTGTCAGTAGGATTCAGTATCCTCCAAATACGCGTACTATAAGAGTCCCATGCTCCGGGAGGGTAAACCCTCTTTTTATATTAAGGGCTCTTCAGAATGGTGCTGACGGAATACTTGTTTCAGGTTGTCATCCAGGGGACTGCCATTATTTAAGCGGTAATTACTCGGCAAGGAGAAAGTTTGCCGTTATTGACAGACTTCTTGAATATGTGGGGATAGAGAAGGGACGTGTTCAGTTCTCCTGGGTATCTGCTGCCGAAGCAGGCAGATTTGCCGAAGTTATAAGTGAGATAACAGAGGATGTAAAAAAACTTGGGCCGGCAAAAAGGCTGGTTAAAAAGAGAGTAGAGTAGATGGAAAGCTTAATATTGGAGATCAGGGAAGCTGTTAAAAAGTTGTTTGAGGAAGATAAGGTTGACCTTGTCATCGGTTTTGAGGAGGGGAGCCTACCTTTAAAAGCAACACCCTGTTTTATACGAAGTGCAGAAGATGCAGACAGGCTCACATGGAACAGCATGTGTGAAAATAACCTTGCTGTTTACGTGCCGGGCAAAAAAGAGAGAGTCGGAGTTATAGCCAAAGGTTGTGACAGCCGGTCTCTGGTTGGCCATATTCAGGAGATGCAGATAAAAAGGGAAAACCTGGTTGTCATAGGGGTCCCCTGCAGTGGAATGGTTGATCGTAAAAAGTTAAAAGATCACTTTGGAGATAAAGAGATTCTGTCTGTTGAAGAAGGGCCTGATGAAATCCTGTTTAAAGGGGATGGATTCGAAGAGAGCCTTAAGAGAATCGATCTCCTTAACGACAGCTGCACGGCATGTATGCACAGAAATCCTGTAATCCATGACATCCTGATCGGTCAGGAGGTCCAGGAGCAGGAAGGTGTTGATGAATTTGAGGTAATAAAGGGCTTTGAGGCAAAGTCTTCCGATGAAAGATGGGCCTACTTTTCCAAACAGTCTGAAAAATGTATAAGATG
>JAUXBD010000352.1 GCA_030619585.1 Desulfobacteraceae bacterium | reverse complement strand
CAATCGCTTCCCTTGATATGGGGGCTCTTATTGCCGGGGCCAAGTATAGAGGAGAGTTTGAGGACCGATTAAAGGCAGTTTTAAAGGAGGTTGAGAATGCAGAAGGGGAGGTAGTGCTTTTTATTGATGAGCTTCACACTCTCGTGGGCGCAGGAGCAACCGAAGGTGCAATGGATGCATCCAACATGCTTAAGCCGGCACTTGCAAGGGGAACGTTAAGATGTGTCGGGGCAACGACTTTGAATGAATATAGAAAGTACATTGAAAAGGACGCAGCTCTTGAAAGACGCTTCCAGCCGGTAATGACAAACGAACCCAACGTGGAGGACACCATTTCCATTCTAAGGGGTCTGAAGGAAAAATATGAGGTTCATCATGGAGTAAGAATAAAGGACTCTGCAATCATTGCTGCGGCAACACTTTCAAACCGGTATATATCCGACCGTTTTCTGCCGGATAAAGCTATCGATCTTATGGATGAGTGCGCCTCAAAATTGAGGATAGAAATTGACAGCATGCCGGCGGAAATTGACGAAATTCGGCGAAAGATTCTCCAGTCTGAAATTGAACGGGAAGCACTGAAAAAAGAGACCGACCAAACTTCTCTGGAGCGCCTGGCAAAAATAGAGCAGGAACTTGCTGTTATGAATGAGGAGATCAACCGGATGAAGGCCCACTGGCACAATGAAAAAGATGCTATCCAGGAGATCCGCCGAGTAAAAGAGGAGATAGAGCATATAGGCAAAGATGAGCAGCAGGCTGAAAGAGAGGGCGATCTTGCAAGGGTAGCCGAGATAAGGTATGGCAAATTAGCCGAGCTTAAAAAGCAGCTGGACAAGACCAGGGAAAACCTTGCAACACTCCAGAAAGATCGTAAGATGCTAAAAGAGGAGGTTGACGATGAGGATATTGCCCATGTGATATCAAGTTGGACAGGCATACCTGTAAGAAAGATGCTGGAAGGAGAAAGGGAAAAACTTGTTCATATGGAAGACCGCCTTTCAAAGCGAGTCGTGGGCCAAGAGGAGGCTGTGATTGCTGTTTCAAATGCGGTCAGAAGGGCACGATCGGGATTGCAGGACATGAATCGTCCCATAGGCTCTTTTATCTTTATGGGGCCCACGGGAGTGGGGAAGACTGAACTTGCAAAGGCCCTTGCTGAATTTATGTTTGACGATGAAAGCGCCATTATCCGGGTGGATATGTCGGAGTATATGGAAAAGCACTCTGTATCAAGGCTGATAGGCGCTCCTCCGGGTTATGTGGGCTATGAAGAGGGAGGGTATCTTACCGAGGCAATACGAAGAAGGCCCTACTCTGTTGTTCTTTTCGACGAGATTGAAAAAGCCCACCATGATATATTTAATATCCTTTTGCAGATACTGGATGACGGCCGTATGACAGACGGTCACGGGAGAACGGTAAATTTCTCAAACACTATTATTATAATGACATCAAATGTGGGTAGCCAAATGATACAGGAGTTTGGCGCATCAAATGTGGATGCGATGGAGAAGGGTGTGTCAGAAGCCCTTCGGCTTCATTTTAAACCTGAATTTTTAAACCGCATTGATGAAATTATAATATTTCATAACCTTACTCCTGATCAGATAGGAGAGATTTTTGAGATTCAGGTGGGCAGGCTCAACCTGAGGCTTGAAGAAAAAGGCATAGATCTTGTTCTTTCTGATAATGTTAAAAAGCTGCTTTCTGAAAAGGGCTATGATCCAGTTTATGGTGCACGACCTTTAAAACGGGCAATTCAGCAGTATATTGAAAATCCTCTTGCTATGGAAATTTTAAAGGGGAATATCGGCCAGGGCACAACAGTTCAAGCGGACACCCGCGGGGATGAGGTTGTATTTTCTTGAATGAGAAACAGGTGAATTGATAGAGGTAAATATGGAAAAATTTGGTGATATAAAACATATCTGTGAGTGTTTGAAGATAACCGAGTTTGAAATGAAGCAGGCGATAAGTGAGAATAACTTAAAAACATTTGAAGAGGTAACGGATTATTTCCGAACAACCTGGGCCTGTGGCGACTGTTTCAATGACATTAAAGCGGCAATAGAAGAGATTAAAAACCCGGATTTTAAATAAAACGGATTATGAAGAAAACAATTAATATTGATCTTTTTGTTTCACAATTAAAGAAAAATTATAAAGTATGGAAAGCTCCGATAATAACTTTTATTGCAAACAGAGGGGCAACCCCCTTTGAGATACTTGTATCAACAATACTATCTTTACGGACAAAAGATGAGGTTACTTCCGCAGCTTCGGTAAAACTTTTTAAGGTCGCCAGAACACCCGAAAAGATAATTGGCCTTACAGAAAAAAAGCTTGAAGAGCTCATCTATCCTGTTGGCTTCTATCCGACAAAAGCAAAAAGATTAAGGCAGATAAGCAGGATTATAATTGACAAATACAAGGGCAGGGTTCCTGAAGAAATTGATGAGCTATTGGAGCTTCCGGGAGTTGGGAGAAAAACAGCAAACCTTGTTCTTATTGAGGGGTTTAAAAAAGATGCGGTATGTGTTGATACCCATGTCCACAGGATCAGCAACAGGATAGGATATGTTGAAACAAAAAACCCGGATAAGACAGAGATGGCCTTAAGAGAAAAACTTCCCAGAAAGCACTGGAACGAATACAACAAGCTTCTTGTGGCATTCGGTCAGGTTGTGTGCAGGCCTATCTCTCCTTTT
>JAUXBD010000067.1 GCA_030619585.1 Desulfobacteraceae bacterium | reverse complement strand
CTTTTGTGCTTTTGCCGTTTACGATTAAGGAGTATCTTCTCAATTTTTCATCTCCATTGATATACACCACCACTCTTCCGGAGGCCCATGCTGCTTCAGCCATGGATATTCTTGATATCATAGCCGGGGCCAAAAAACTTCGAGACGACCTTCTCAATATCAGCCTGCTAATGAAAGACAGCCTTCGTCAAGAGGGTTTCAGGGTTACAGGCGATGCCCATATACTTGCCATTGAAATAGGCGATGAGACAAAGGCTTTGGGGATCTCTAAGGGTTTGCTTGAGAATAATATTTTCGTTTTTGCAGCCAGGCATCCCACAGTGCCTTTGGGCAGGGCAATATTAAGGATAGGAATGACCGCCCTTCATAATAAAAATGATGTTGCTTTGTTCATTGAAGCTTTAAAGGGGATGCATGGAAAAGTCAGGTAAGAAATCCGGTAATATTTTTGTTGTGGGCACAGACACCGGAGTGGGGAAAACCATACTGTCTTTGTTGCTGATGCAGTTTTTTTATGGCAGGGGTGATAACCCATTTTATCTCAAACCCTTTCAGACCGGGTGCCGTGATGCGTTTGACACGGAAAGTGATGCGAGATTTATCTACCAACATGTGCCTGAACTAAAGGAAAAAGACCCGTCCGGTTCGGTAGTCTTTTGTCATAAAAACCCAAAAGCCCCTTTGTTTGCAGCACGGGATCAGAGAGAAAAAATTAATCTAAAACAGGTCCGTGATGTGGTGACCAAAAAGAGTCTTGCACATGATCCTGTGATTATTGAGGGGGCAGGAGGTGTTCTTGTGCCGATTGACGACAGCTTATTGATGATAGATATAATAGATATGCTGGATGCTATCCCGATAATAACTGCTCGTGCCGGCCTTGGAACCATCAACCATACACTTTTAACTGTTGACGCCTTAAAATTACGTAATATAACACCTTACAGCATCGTTCTTATGGATTCGTCTGAAAAGCCGACTCCAGATGACATGCTAAGGGAAAATATTGAAGCCATTGAGAAGTTCTCAGGAATAAAGGTTGCAGGGGTAATAGGCAGAATAAAGGATTTTTTAAACCCCGGCAAGGAGTGTGATCGCGTTATTGAAGAAGTTTTTAAAAGTCATTTAAGGAAATAGTGGGCTCCCAACTGTCTCATTGGACAGATGTGTATCAAATCATTCCAGGACCAACATATTTTTATCGTAACGGAAACAAACCATAACCATTTAAAATAAAAAGGTGTTGACTATAACACACAGGCTCTTTTAATCTGGCACAAATCTTGATAGATGTATGAAAATGTGTGATTGAAACTTAAACTATTTTAACAAGGAGGGAAAAGATGGCTGAAAGACTGGAAGTATACAAATGTGAGAAGTGCGGTAATATTATTGAGACACTCCATGGAGCTGGCGGTAAGCTTGCATGCTGCGGCCAAAATATGGCTCTTATGACAGAAAATACAGTTGACGCTGCCAAGGAAAAGCATGTTCCGGTCATAGAAAAAATTGACGGGGGAGTGAGGGTAAAGGTTGGAGAGGTTGCTCATCCAATGGAAGAGAAGCACTACATTGAGTGGATTGAAATTATCGCTGACGGCAAATCATACATCCAGTTCTTGAACCCCGGTGATGTTCCTGAAGCATCTTTTCAAATAGAGGCAGACCGGATAACTGCACGTGAATACTGCACGCTTCATGGACACTGGAAGGCTTAAGTAAAGCCTTGAGTTTGAAGTGGGCTAAAATTTGGAAGGGAAACCATAATGTTTGTTTTAGGAATACAGGGCAGCCCTCGCAAAAAGGGAAACTCAAATTATCTTCTATCATTATTTTTGGAACAGGCCGAACACCTTGGTGCACAGACTCACATTATCTCCGCCGCAAAAAAGAATATAAAACCGTGTTTAGGATGCGGGCACTGTGAAAGAAAAGGATTTTGCATTATTCAAGATGATGATATGAGCTCTGAAGTTTATCCCCTGATCCGCCAAGCCGATGTTGTTGTAGCTGCCACGCCTATATATTTTTATAATGTTTCCGCCCAGCTGAAATTGCTTATTGACAGGTGCCAGTCATTTTGGTCGAGAAGATACAGGCTTAAACTGTCTGATCCCAAGAGAAAAAACAGGCAGGGCTTTTTACTTTCGGTTGGCGCAACCAGGGGCAAGAACCTGTTTGAAGGTCTTAATCTAACCGGAAAATATTTTTTTGATGCCATAGGCGCAAGCTTTAGCGGCAGCCTGGGTTACAGGGAGATGGAGGGCCCGGGAGAGCTGGAAAAACATCCCACAGTATTAGATGATGTAAAAAAAGAGGTTACCAGGTTACTTGTCCCCAATACTCAAAGAAAGAAGATACTATTTGTATGCCGCGAAAATACCTGCAGGAGTCAGATGGCAAGCGCATTTGCACAGTTTAAAGCCGGTGGCAAGGTAGAGGCGTTAAGCGGCGGCAGTGAGCCTTCCGGGCAGATTAATTCCGTTATGGAAGAGGTAATGGCAGAGAACGGTGTCGACATGGCATTTCACACTCCCCGCTCAATAGAAGATGCTGTTTCAGAGGTAAAGCCGGATATTATAGTGACAATGGGCTGCGAAGGAAAATACCCGTTTATACCCGATGTTGAGAAAATAGATTGGGATCTGCCGGATCCTTCAGGAAAACCAATTGAGTTTATGCGAGATGTTCGTGATGATATTGAAAAAAGGGTTGATAGCCTGGTTGGCAAATAACTTCTATGCTGGGAATTTCTATACTATTAAAGGATGAAAGCTTACAGCTAAAAGATGAAAGCTTACAGCTAAAAGATGAAAGCTTACAGCTTTACTTCGAATCTCCGGTTTATCCGGGTAAGGACATAAGATGAAACCATTTGAAATTGCAGAAGGGATCTATAGTGTTGGCGTTGAAGACTGGAATATCAGGGATTTTCACGGTTACTCAACACCATGTGGTACGTCGTACAATTCATTTTTGATTGTCGATGATAAAATTGTACTCATTGATACTGTTAAAAAAGAATTCGCAGATCAGCTTTTGGCAAATATTTCCCAAATAGTTGATCCCAAAAAGATTGATTACATAGTAAGCAACCATACGGAGATGGACCATTCAGGCGGACTGCCACGGGTGATGCACAGGGTTGGTGAAGATAAACCCCTTTATTGTTCCAAAATGGGATTTAAAAATCTTTCACTTCATTTTGGACAAAAATGGAATTATCGACCTGTTGAAAACAGTGAAGAGCTAAATATTGGCAAAAGGACCCTGACGTTCCTTGAAACCAGGATGATTCACTGGCCGGACAGCATGTTCACCTACATAAAAGAGGATAAAATCCTTTTTTCAAGTGACGGGTTCGGTCAACACTATGCCGGCCCTGAAAAGTTCGACGATCAGATCGGCGAAGCAGTTATGGGACATGCCAAAAAGTATTTTGCAAACATACTTATGCTGTATGTGGATAGAATTAAGCAGCTGTTAAACTCTATTGGAGAACTTGGCCTTGAATTCAATATTATCTGTCCTGATCATGGTATTATATGGCGAAAAAATCCCGGCAAAATAGTTGAAGCATATGCCAGGTGGTGCGATCTTAAACCTAAAAGAAAGGCGGTTGTAATATATGAAACCATGTGGGACAGCACAAAAGCCATGGCTGAAAAAATAGCTGAGGGAATAGCTGAAGAGGGTGTTGATGTGAGGCCCATGCATCTTCGTGCATGGCACAGAAGTGATATTATAACTGAAGTTATGGACGCAAGGGCTGTTATTATAGGCTCGCCCACATTAAACAATACACTTTTCCCCACAATAATGGATTTTCTTACCTACATGAAAGGGCTGAAAACAAAAAACAAGATAGGCGCTGCTTTTGGCTCATATGGATGGAGCGGAGAATCTGTAAAGCTGATCAATAAAGAACTGGAAGAGATGAATATTGAAATTATAGATCCCGGTTTAAAAATTAAGTACGTACCGAATCAAGAAGGCATGGATGCTTGCTTTGATTTAGGAAAAAGAATAGGCAAGGCAATATTAGATTAGTTGGTTTGATTAGTCGGACTGGTTGAACTGGTATTACTTGTTTTACTAAACAAGATCACACCGAGGATAATTGAATAGCACAGCACTGACAGCACTGCGAAAAGACTGTAGTATTTTCCAAGGGGAGCAAAGATCAGTGCTGTAATCCAGTGCAGCGCAATAGTCGATCCCGAATGAAGCCTTACCGGGAAATCATCAAATCTGCAAATAACCGCAAGCCCGCAAAGGTTCCATCCATAAAGCGATGCAAAGGAGTGTAGCCAAAGCAGCCACCTGTATTTTTCAGCTGTGTAACCGGGTAAAATCTCAAGCAGTATATATGCAATACCTGTTATTGCCGTGACCACAAGAAACCCTATTCCTGATGTTAGAAAGTTCTTCTGCTGGAGGTCCTTTCCCAGTTTGTAATAGAGCCAGAAGATCATGATAACCGTAAAAAAAAGGATTGTGGTTACAACCACCTGGGGAGCAAGTTTCTCAAATATTATAAAAACAAAAAAAATAATAACCCCAAGGTTGATATTCCAAAATCCGATCTCTTTTAAGGTGCGCATGACCGGTTTTCTGTAATCGGCCATAAGGGAAAAAATCACAGACATGGTAATAAGAGAAAGTGGAAATGAAAACCCCAGAAAAAAGGTGTCAAGCTTTAACTTGGGCATGGAGATAATTTTAAGGTATTCGTTGTTGAGTATGACTGCGCAGGAGATTATAAGCCCCATGGAAAGACACAAAAGAGAGGCTTGATGAAATTTTTTAAAGACAGGCTCCTTTCTGCTAAAAAAGCTTAAAGGAAGGATGGAAAATTTTTTTATCCTCACCGTCTCCACAATAAATGCAAGAACAATTGATATAACCATGGCGGGAATATAGATTTTAAAAAAAGCTAACGCAGCATAAGCAATAGACAGGCATAAAAACAGTGTTGTCTTTCCGGTAAGTTTATTACTATCCTCTGTAAAGAATAATATTATGGTTCCACCGCTGCAAAGATTGAACAAAAATACGTGCAGCCTCTCAAAGTTATATCCCGGAACTTCAACAAAAAGGTGCAGGAACCCAAAAATAAACGCGGCTGACATAAGAGATGCAAATATTAATTTTGTTTTTGTGTTCACGGCAATTAATCAGTCAAAATCAGGCTTATAGATCTCACAAACAGGCTCGGGTGCAGAAAGAATTATTCTCACATCCGCCACTGTGGCACCTTTTCCCTCTTTATGCACAAGAAGAGGATTAATATCAAGCTCCTTTATCTCCGGGTTATCCATAACAAGGTCTGAAAGGCTCACAAGTAGTTTTTGCAAAGTTTCAATATCCGCCTTCGGCTTTCCTCGAAAACCGTTAAGCATGGGAAAAACTTTTACGCTTCGAACCATTTTATGGGCATTGTTTCTGCCGATGGGCGCGATCCTGAAGACCACATCCCTGAAGATCTCAACAAATATCCCTCCAAAACCAAACATTATCAGAGGCCCGAAAACAGGGTAACGGTTAACACCCATTATTATCTCCTGGCCGGCCGGGGCCATCTTCTGGACAAGGACTCCCTCTATTTTCGCCCGGGGATCAAACTCCTTTGCATCGGCAACAATCCGGCCAAACGCTTGGGCTACCTGCTCCGACGTTTCAAGCCCCACCTTGACGCCACCGGCATCTGACTTGTGAATAATCTGGGGTGACACGATCTTCATGACAACCGGATATCCCGTGTCGTCTGCAATCTTTACAGCATCTTTTTCATCATTTGCAAGTGTTGTGGGCAGAATATCAAAACCATAGCATTTAAGTACTTCAAGCCCGTCCAGCTCGCCGAGATACATCTGTCCTTTGTTAAAGCATGATTGTATTATATCTGCGGCTTTGGCTTTTTCATGGTTGAATTGATACTGGGCAAGGTGTTGCCTGTTAAGCCACTTTGAGTATTTATAGAGAACACCCAGAGCTTTGGCGGCATTTTCAGGGAATTTATAGGTGGGTATATGATGTTCCTGCAAAAGCTTTACACCCCGGGAAACATCAAAAAGGCCCATGAAGCTGCAAACTATAGGTTTTGAGGTTTTCTTTGATATCTTTACAATTGCTTCCGCAGTCCCGATAGCATTCGTCATGGATTGCGGGGTGAGGATCACCATTGCGCCGTCAACATTTTCATCTTTTATAACAGCATTAAGGGCGTCCTCATATCGCTCCTTGGGAGCATCCCCTATCACATCGACAGGGTTATGAATATTTGCCGTGGCAGGAAGATGGCTGTCAAGGGCTTCAATAGTCTCAGCTTTAAATTTGGATAGTTTGAGCCCTGCCGACTCGGTCATATCGGTTGCCACTATCCCCGGTCCTCCTGCATTTGTTACTATGGCAATATGGTTGCTCAAAAGTATTTTGTTGGAAACAAACGCCTGTGCATAATCAAAAAGTTCATTTACAGTGTCCACCCGAATAATCCCGGATTCATCAAAAACAGCATCATATACCGCCTCTGTGCCTGCAAGTGCCCCTGTGTGTGATGCAGCAGCGGCAGCGCCGGCGCTGGTTTTGCCTGATTTGATTACAAGTATGGGGGTAGGTTTTTCACCGGAAGTAATCTCCTTGACTTCATCTATAAATTGCTGCCCGCATACCCTGAGTTCCTCCATGTATATCATTATAACATCGGTGTTTGGATCTTTGTGGTAGTAACGAAGCAGGTCCAGCTCATTCACATCTGCTTTGTTTCCTATGGAGACAAATTTTGAGAAGCCGAATCCCCTGTCTGCTGCAAAGTCAAGAACAGCGGTACATAGCGCCCCGCTTTGAGAAATAAATGAGATATTTCCCGCATCAGGCATGTGTGTTGAAAAGCTTGCATTCAGCCGTACCGATGAGTGGGGGTTGATTACACCAAGGCAGTTAGGCCCTATGAGCCTGATCCCTGCATTTTGACAGAGTTCGGTAATTTTGTTTTCAATCTCAAGCCCTTTACCGCCCACCTCCCTGAAGCCTGCCGAGACAATTACAATCCCCTTGACCCCTTTTTCAATACAATCTTTGACCGCTTTCAAAGCAACCATGGGTGGCAGTATGATGATTGAAAGATCCGGTGTGTCCGGCAGATCGAAAAGGTGCGGATATGCTTTGATGCATAGAATAGATTCTGCCTT
>JAUXBD010000044.1 GCA_030619585.1 Desulfobacteraceae bacterium | reverse complement strand
GGGGTGAGCATATGTTTTGAGCCATCGATGTGGGACTGAAAAGAGACCCCCTCTTGTGTTATTTTGGAAAGCTTTGCAAGGGAAAACACCTGAAATCCGCCGCTGTCTGTCAATATAGGCTTTTCCCAGTTCATAAACCGGTGCAGGCCTGAAAAAAGGTCTATCACACTTAAGCCCGGCCTGAGATACAAATGGTAGGTGTTGCCGAGGATTATCTGGGCGCTGCATTCCACAAGCTCCTCCGGTGTAAGGGATTTTACCGTACCAAGAGTGCCCACCGGCATGAACACGGGGGTTTCAACAGATCCGTGCATTGTCCGGAAAACACCGGCCCTTGCGGCTGTTTTAGTTGATTGCGCAGTTACTTCAAAATTGAACATCTTCTTTCCACGGCCCTTAAAAAATTAACATCGCATCGCCGTAACTGTAAAACCGGTATCTATTGGATATTGCCTCCTGATATGCATGAAGCATTGTCTCTCTTCCTGCAAAGGCGGACACAAGCATAAGAAGAGTTGATTGGGGCAGGTGAAAATTCGTAATCATTGAATCCACAACCTTAAACCTGTATCCTGGAAATATAAACAGATCGCAGTATCCCTCTCCCGGTTTTACAACACCGTTTTCGTCAGATGCATACTCAAGGGTTCGCACCGATGTTGTCCCCACCGCCACTATCCTTCTTTTTCCCAATCCGGCCCGGTTTATGGAATCTGCTGTCTCTTTTGAGATACTGTACCATTCTGAATGGATATTGTGCTCCCTGATGTCTGAAACCCGTACAGGCAGAAATGTGCCGTACCCGACATGTAGGGTAACGGAAACTGTCTCAACACCCCTTGAGCTTATCTCTTCAAGCAGGTTTTCGGTAAAATGAAGTCCTGCTGTTGGCGCTGCAATGGCCCCTTTTTGGGTTGCATATACTGTTTGATATGACTTTCTGTCATCACAGGGCTTTTTTTCTTTGCCCCTTTTAATATACGGGGGAAGGGGCATATTCCCTATTTTATAGAGAACTGTTTCAAACCTGTCTTCACATAGAAATTTTAATGTATAAATCCCTTTGTCAAAACTAATAACCCTGGCCTTCAACCCCTGGTCAAAAATCAGAAAAGATCCCGGCTTCGGGCCCTTTGATGCTTTAACCAGGCATTGGTATACAATTTCCTTACCGGTTGCATCTTTATCCCTGCCACATGCATAATCCAGTATAAGAACCTCAGCCTTGCCACCGGTGTCCTTGTGTCCCAGCAAACGACCGGGGATGACCTCGGTGTTATTAACAACCAGCAGATCTTCGGGTGTAAGAAAGTCGGGGAGTTTTGAGAACTCATGATGGGAGAGATCTTTTTTTTTGCGATTTAAAACAAGAAGTTTTGACCTGTCCCTTCGCTCTTCAGGCTTCTGGGCAATACAGTTTTTCGGTAGTTGATAATCATAGTCTGAAAGTGAATACATCTATCTTAAATCCGACCTTTTCCCAGGTACACAAGCACCAACCCCAGAAGCATCAGCACAAATCCAAATTTTCTCAAAGAGCTGTCCGGTATCGCTTCCATTTTTTGTATAAACGCCTTCATCTTGTCGGGAAATGCAAAATACGGCAGCCCTTCCACTATCATAACCATGCCTATAACACACAGGAAAAACTTCATTATATACCTTACCCGGGTAAACCGGAAATTCGAAATTTGAAACAACAGAAAAAAACAATGATATTGATCAATTATATGTTTATTGGCCGCAGATAAACGCAGATTTACGCGGATGAAATAATTAAAAATCTGCGATCATCTGCGTTAATCTGCGGCCTAAAAAATATTAAAAAGCCCGCGCGTTAGCGCGTTACCTTGTCAGAACTGCCTCAACTTTAGCTTATTTATTTTTACTTGTAATCTATGAGGCTCAAGCGGAAAGAATTCTACATTGACAAATACTCAGCCGTCAATATATTACCTCAATTGAGCGTAAATAAAATGGGTTAAACCTTGAAGTAAAGGATAAGCAATGGAATTTGAACCGGTTATCGGGCTTGAAGTTCACTCACAATTGAAGACAAATACTAAAATCTTCTGTAAGTGCTCCACATCATTTGGAGCACCGCCCAATACACATACATGTCCGGTCTGCCTCGGCATGCCCGGCGTACTTCCTGTTCTTAACAAAAAGGTTGTCCAGTATGCAATATGTCTGGCCCTTGCCACGAACTGCAAAATATCAGCAAAAAACAGGTTTGCCAGGAAAAACTATTTTTATCCTGATCTTCCAAAAGGTTACCAGATATCCCAGTATGAACTGCCCATTGCGGAGTTCGGGCATATAGACATTGAAGTTGATGACCGGGAGAAAAGGGTCGGTATCACAAGGATACACATGGAGGAAGATGCCGGCAAACTTAATCATGACCCTTTGCGCTCCCGGAGCCTCGTGGATTTCAACAGGACAGGCGTTCCTCTTCTTGAAATCGTAAGTGAGCCGGACATAAGATCTCCGGAAGAGGCCGGAGCATATCTGCGAAAACTGCGATCCATTGTACGTTACTTAAATATCTGTGATGGGAATATGGAGGAGGGAAGTTTCAGATGTGATGCAAACATATCAATCCGTCCGGCAGGACAAAAAGAGTTTGGAACAAGGGCTGAACTTAAGAACTTGAATTCTTTCAGGCATGTTGAGCATGCCATTAAATATGAGATCAACAGGCAAAAAATGATCCTTGAAGAGGGGGGAGAGGTCGCCCAGGAGACACGGCTCTGGGACCCTGAACAAGGAAAGTCCAACTCAATGCGGTCAAAGGAGGAGGCCCATGATTATCGCTATTTCTCCGACCCTGATCTTATACCCCTTGAAATTGACAGCACCTGGATCCATGAGATAAAAAACACCCTTCCCGAGCTTCCTGATGAAAAAAGGCAACGCTTTATAAACCAATACAAGCTTTCCCCTACAGATGCCGACCTTTTGACATCAAGCAGGGAACTTGCGGAGTACTTTGAGCTGTGCTTAAAAGAGCTGAATCTGCCCAAACAGGTTGCCAACTGGATAATGGGGCCGCTTTTAGGGATGCTAAATGCCCAGGGCAAAGATATAGAACAATCACCTGTTTCGGCAAAAGACCTTGCCGGGCTTGTTAAACTTATCGAAGATGGTGTGATAAGCGGCAAAATTGCAAAAACAGTATTTGAAGAGATGGCTCAAACCGGCAAACCGCCTGAAAAAATAGTTGCAGATAAAGGGCTTGTCCAGGTTACAGATGTTTCCGCCATTGATGAGGTGATATCAAAAATACTTTCAAACTCTCCTAAAGAGGTTGAGGCTTATAAAAATGGAAAAACCAAGCTTATGGGATTTTTTGTGGGCCAGGTGATGAAGGAAACAAAGGGCAAGGCAAACCCCAAAATTGTTAATCAAGTGTTAAAAGAAAAATTGGGCGGATAAAAAACCGTTCCAGGAATTCATCCTTTCTCCTCCAACCTCCAACCTAAAGCGAAGCGATCCTCTAACACGTAATTTCAGTTCATTATTTATTGACAAAAATACAATTGCCATATAAAGTGACCAATTCGGCAAAATATTTATCGATACAATTGCCGTGTACCAGTGGCCAATTCGGTAAATATTATAGATAATAGATAAATTTATATATAAAATTTTAATAATCAAATTTAAGGGAGGTGAAAGAAAAAGGGTCTCAAGCGTATGAAAGCTATTGGAATATTCAATAGCAAAATCAAAACATCTTAAAACTATAGATTGTTTGTATCTATAAGGAGGTAAAATTGGGCTTTGAAATTGTAAAAGAATCCTATGCAGGCAGCATCAAGGAGATATCCATAGGCAAAGGAAACAAAGCCGTTACCGTTGGTGGTGAGACATGCTATCCTTTCTATCAGTTTGAAGGAGACATGCCCAATAAGCCTAAAGTTGCAATGGAAATCTGGGACATGGAGCCGGAGGACTGGCCTGAAGCAGCCCTGGCACCTTTTAAGGATGTGATTTCCGATCCGGCAAAATGGGCGAAAAAGTGCGTAAGTGATTTTGGAGCTGAAATGATCGTGCTCCAGCTTAAAAGCACCGACCCGAACGGTAACGATGCAAGTCCTGATGATGCGGTTACAACAGTTAAAAAGGTTCTTGGCGCTATTGATGTACCCCTTATTTTGTGGGGCTGTGCCAATGTGGAAAAGGATGAGGAAGTTTTTAAAAAAGTAGCAGAAGAGTGCCAGGATGCAACTCTGACAATCGGCCCTGTGGAAGATAAAAACCACAAGAGTATTGGCGCTGCTGCAATGGGTTACGGCCATACCATTATTTCCTCTTCCCCTATCGATGTAAACCTTGCAAAACAGGTAAACATTCTTCTTGAAAACCTTGGAATGCCCATGGACCGTATAATTGTAGATCCTACTACAGGCGGCGTGGGATATGGTATGGAATATTCCTATTCGGTTATGGAAAGGCTCAGGATGGCCGCCATGACCCAGGGTGACGACAAACTTCAGTTTCCATTGATAAACAACCTGGGAAACGAGGTCTGGAAATGCAAAGAGGCGAAACAGACTGCTGAAGAGGCGCCGACCCTGGGAGACCCGGAAAGACGCGGAATCCTGATGGAAGCTGTTGGCGCGGTAACCTATCTGATGGCAGGCTCTGATATACTTTTCATGAGACACCCTGAAGCTATCAGAATGGTCAAGGCTTTTATCGATCTTTGTCTTGGTGGCGGAACGGCGGCAGATGTCGCAGGTATTTCCAAGCAGCTTGATGATGTAAATATTGATTATGCATCTCTTGCTCCCAAACCTGATCTTACGATTGAAGAGGAAAAGAAGGCTGAGCCTAAGAAAGCTGCGCCAAAGAAAACTGTAGAAAAGAAAGCCGCTGCAAAAGAAGCTGCACCGGCAAAGGCTGCTGCACAGGTCGTTGACTCCAAGTGCCCGCTCAAGCCGCCTCCCCCGCAGTTTGATAAAAGATCCGGAAAGGCTGCTGCTCCCACTGCAGTTGGCGCTGCTGTTGCCATTGACATGGAGGCTTTGAAAAAGGAGATCCGTGCTGTGGTTCAGGCGGAACTCAAAGCTGCCGGTGCTGAGGCAAAACCAAAGAAGGAGGTCCCGGCCAAGCCGAAAGTTGATTCTGAAGAAGAAGCCCGTGATAAAGCAGAAGCCGAAGCTGCGGCCAAACGCGAAGAAGAAGAGAACGAACTGAGGCTCAAACGGGCTCAAGAGCGTGAAAAACATGCTGCGAAAAGAAAGAAAAAGAAAATCCACAAGTCTGCAGCAAAAGAGCAGCTAGGGCAGAATGAAAAGATCGTGGACGTTCTTAACAGGATTCACAGAAGAATCCCTTTATATTAGTATAAACATTCAGCCATCCGGCTGGAACAGATAATTTGAGGAGGAACCTCTGATGTCAGAAGATAAAGAAAAAAAAGCAAAGGCGCCGAAGCTGGCTGATCCTATAGAATGTTCTATAGATCCGGCAACTCAGGAGATGCAGGCCCGTGCTCAGCAACTTGGTATTGATACGGTTTTTGACAGGGCAGCAAACATGAAACCCTGTGCCATCGGCATACAGGGTACATGCTGTAAAAATTGTTCCATGGGACCGTGCCGTCTGCCGTTGCCAAAGGGCGGAATTGAAGGCAAGGACGACAGAAAAGGATTGTGTGGTGCCACGGCAAACACAATCGCAGCTCGTAACTTTATCAGAATGGTTGCAGGCGGTGCTTCGGCACATTCCGACCATGGTCGCTGCGTAGCGGAAGTTTTTCTGTCCGCAGCAAGAAAAGAGACAAAAGCTTATAAGATTAAAGATGAGGTTAAATTACGGTCAATCGCACCATATTTTGATGTTGACATAACGGTTGAAAAAGATGGTGAAGTAAAAGACAGAAATGTTGACGAAATTGCCCTTGAAGTTGCTGAAAAAGCAATGGCTGAATGGGGCAAGCCGGAAGGTGAATTGTACTATCTGAAGAGAGCGCCTGAAGCCCTCTATGAGAAATGGAAAAAGAACGGCGTGCTTCCGAGAAATATCGACAGGGAAATTGTTGAGATCATGCACAGGACCCATATGGGTGTTGACCAGGATTACAAAAATCTCATCAAACAAGGTACAAGAGCAGCGATTGCAGATGGTTGGGGCGGTTCAATGCTGGCTACCGACCTTCAGGATGTTCTGTTTGGCACACCTACTCCCCTGCAGTCGGAAGCAAATCTTGGCGTTATGAAGGAAGACCATGTAAATCTTATTGTCCACGGGCATGAGCCGGTTCTTTCTGAAATGATCGTTGCCATGTCTCAGAAGCCGGAGATTATCGAATACGCAAAATCAAAAGGCGCAAAGGGGCTACAACTTAGTGGTATATGCTGTACGGCAAACGAAATTATGCAGCGTCACGGAATCCCCTACGCAGGCACCTTCCTGCAACAGGAGCTTGCCATAATTACGGGCGCATGCGATGCAATGGTGGTAGATATCCAGTGTATTTTCCAGAACCTTGCAAATGTGGCAAAATGTTTTCACACAAAACTCATCACCACCCATCCCATTGCAAAAATGGAACAAGACAATGTTATCCATATTGAGTTTGATGAGCACCATGCAGTCGAAGATGCTGAGAAAATTGTCAGGATGGCCATTGATAACTTTGCAAACAGGGGCGCTGAGGTCATGATTCCACAGCATAAATCGCCATGTGTTGCCGGTTTTAGCGTTGAATCCATTCTATATCATCTTGGCGGAACGTTTCGCGGGACATATTACACGTTGAATGATAACATTATCAACGGTCGTATCCGTGGTATTGCCGGTGTTGTTGGATGCAACAATGCAAGGAATAAACACAACGAAGCCCATATCACTGTTATAAAAGAGTTGATCAAAAATGATGTTATTGTGCTTACAACAGGATGTAGTGGTATTGCCTGCGCAATGGAAGGCCTTATGACACCTGAAGCAGCAGCGGTTCATTGTGGACCGGGTCTTGCCGAAGTATGTGAGACGGTTGGTATTCCACCGGTACTGCATCTTGGATCATGTGTGGACAACAGCCGCATTCTTCTGGCTGCAACGGAAGTTGTAAAGGCCGGTGGCCTTGGCAATGATATTTGTGATCTGCCTGCAGCAGGTAGCGCACCTGAATGGATGAGTGAGAAGGCCATCAGTATTGGCCATTATTTTGTTACATCCGGTGTGTATACTGTGTTTGGCGTAACCCTGCCTACAGCCGGTGCACCTGTATTCCATGACTATCTCTCCAAAGAGTTGGAAAAAATGTACGGTGGTATGTGGGATCTTGAGGTTGATCCTATCAAGCATGCCCATAAAATGATCGCTCACATTGACAAAAAGCGCAAAGAACTCGGCATTGACAAGGCTAGAGAAAGAGTTCTTATGGATATGGCTGACCGCCAGGCGCTTGAAGCTTAATCACACAATAAATCCTCAACGAAGGAGGAAGGAAATATGTCTAAATTAGTAGCATTTGCAGCCATTCAAGGCGGCTATAAAGTAGTTTCACAGGCTGAAGGTGAGTATGAAACAGCCCTTCAGACCTTTAATGCAGATACAAAAATTGAGTTTCCCAACACAGGTTACTACCTGCCGGTTATCTACTCCCTTACGGGAATGAAGGTTGAGACTCTTGAAGATATTAAAAAACCCCTCGACTATGCACGCAGTCTTCTGCCGCCGCATATCAAAGGCAAAAACCATCTGCCTTATCTTGGGCCACTTCTGGACTATATTAAAACAAACTTAGCTGGAGTCATCCTTATACGATAAAAATGGTCCAAGTTAAAATATAAAACTAACAGCCCAGCCTCAATCAAAGATGGCCACCGTTACTGAAAGTTGAAATTTTGTAAATGGTCAAAATGTTGGTATAGAATGAAGAATAGAAAATAATAAATTTTTTTGTAGAATAAATTGCAAAAATATTCAGAACTTATTTTATATGACATGAAG
>JAUXBD010000282.1 GCA_030619585.1 Desulfobacteraceae bacterium | reverse complement strand
TGGCAGTTAAAGAATCTGTCTTTCCTTTTACGAAATTTCCAGGAGCAGATTCAGTGCTTGGCCCTGAAATGAAATCAACAGGAGAAGTAATGGGTATTGATTACGATTTTGGACTGGCATTTGCAAAAGCGCAGCTAGGGGCAAGACAGAATCTACCCATAGACGGCACTGTATTTGTAAGCGTTAAAAAAAGTGATAAAAATGCTGTTCTTCCGGTTGCTTCACAATTTAACGATCTTGGTTTTAAAATAATGGCAACCCGTGGAACCTCAAGGCTCCTGGATGAACATGACATACCCAACAAAAAGATAAACAAGGTCTCAATTGGCCGTCCCCATGTAATAGACGCTATAAAAAACAATGAGATCCAACTTATTGTTAATACCGGCTCAGGAGATGAAACAAGGCGGGACGGATATATGATAAGGCGTGCTGCATTGAAGTTTTCAATTCCTTATGCAACAACAATTGCCGGGGCCATGGCTATATGCAAGGGCATCACAGCTCTTAAGAAAAAAGACTTAACAGTAAAACCTATTCAGGAATATCATGGATAAAACTCATTGCAACTCAAATATAAACACTTGGGCCGGCAGGCAGGAAGATATTTGCATACGCCCCGAATGCTTTGATGATAAACCCCGTGAAGCATGTGGTTTGTTCGGAATTTTTGAGCACCCGGAAGCGGCCAAAATAACCTATTTCGGCCTTTACGCTCTTCAACACCGGGGCCAGGAAAGTGCAGGCATAGCAGTTGCCAGCAACAATCGTATTAATGCCCATAAAGGCATGGGACTTGTGCACGATGTGTTTGACATGAAGGACCTGGAACAATTAAACCAGGGAAGCGCTATTGGTCATGTGAGGTACTCAACCACGGGAAGTTCCACACTGATAAATGCACAGCCATTTGTTGTTCAGCATATGGACAAATCATATGCTGTTGCCCATAATGGCAACCTTGTTAACGCATTTGCTTTGAGAAAAGAACTTGAAGAGGATGGCTCAATTTTCCAGACCACCATGGACAGTGAAATAGCTATCCATCTATTAATTAAAAATCTTAAACACGGTTTTGAGGGAGCGCTTGCTAAAACAGTATCAAAATTAAAGGGGGCGTACTCCTTTGTTTTTCTTACGGGCAAAGGAGAGGTGGTTGGTGTAAAAGATCCTAACGGTTTCAGGCCACTTTGCCTTGGAAAGTTAAAAGACACCTATGTGCTTGCGTCTGAAACATGTGCCCTTGACCTTGTTCAGGCAGAGTTGATCCGGGAGCTTGATCCGGGAGAGATTGTAATTATTGATAAGTACGGAGTTAAAAGCATAAAGCCCCAGACAGCTCCCATGCGGACTTTCTGCATATTTGAGTATATATATTTTGCAAGGCCGGACAGTACAATCTTTGGAAAAAACGTTTACCAGGTGAGAAAAGCCCAGGGCCGTCGTCTTGCACAAGAGAGTCCTGTTGATGCTGACCTGGTAATGCCCTTTCCCGATTCGGGAAACTACGCAGCTTTAGGGTATTCAGAAGAATCAGGCATCCGGTTTGAAATGGGAATGATTAGGAACCACTACGTAGGGAGAACATTTATACAACCCACCCAGAGTATGAGGGATTTCGGGGTAAGGGTAAAGTTGAACCCCGTTAAGGAGGTTCTCAAAGGCAAGGATATAATAATTATAGAAGACTCAATTATTAGAGGCACCACATCAAAAACAAGGATAAAAGCACTGCGCGAGCTTGGAGTAAAAAAGATACACATGCGCATAAGCTGCCCTCCACACCGCTTTCCCTGCCATTACGGCATAGATTTTTCAACAAAAGGAGAGTTGATTGCTGCAAAAAAATCCGTTGAAGAGTTAAAAGAGTTTTTAGACTTGGATTCAATCCATTACCTTTCCATTGAAGGCCTTCTCGAATCCACCTGCACCGATTCTCCTGAAAAGCATTTTTGCAAGGCATGTTTTGATGGTTGCTATCCTGTTGATTTTGATGATAGAGTTACAAAAGACTGCCTTGAATGGAAATAACTTGATATTATTATAATCCCGTTTTAGTATATTTTAAGCTCGCATTTGCTGGCTGTTTAGTGTTTTACTCCATTAATATCCAGAGTTTTAGGTTTGATTTAATGTCAACTTTGTGGAGGACGTATGATTGAATCAAAATACTTGAAAGACAACATGCAAAATATTCAAAGGCTTATGGATATTCCTGCCCTAAAAAACTTTGAAATAAGAAGCCTCGCCAAACTTCTAAGGCTCAGTAAAATAAGAGAATATAAGGATAATGAGGTTATTATCAAGGAGGGGGACCGGGACCCATGGCTCTATTTTATTCTTGGCGGGAAAATACTGATAAAGAAAGAAGGGATTGAAATTGCAACCCTTGACAAAAAAGGTGAGATATTTGGTGAAATGAGAATCATCGATAGCCTCAGCAGGTCGGCATCTGCTTATTCTGTTGGCAAAACCGTGTGTCTGGCTGTTGACACGACTTCTAGAGAGAAACACGCCGGTGAAACAGACAGGGATGAAAATGTGGATTTTTTGCTTCTCCTGTACAAAATTTTTGCTGAATATATGTCACTAAGGTTGCGTCTGACTAATGAACAGCTAGTTAAAGCCGATGCACATGTCAAAGAGCTGAAAAACCTTATTCAAAAATGAGAAAAACTGTTTCATTTTCCAGAAACTCGACAAATTTTTTTTTTCATATACTTACAAAATGCAACCTTAAGTGCCGACACTGTTATATCAATCGTGACCAGCACGGTAAGAACACACTTCCCTTAAAAACCATAGAGACATGGCTTGGCTTATTTTCCCGGAAAAGCAATAATGCAAATCTCATATTTTTAGGTGGAGAGCCCACCCTCCACCCGGATCTTTATCTTGCGGTAAAAAAAGCAAATGAGCTTGGCTTTAAATCAGTAACCATAGATACAAACGGATATCTCTTTAATGACATCCTTTTAAAGTTAGAACCTGATGAAATAGATTATTTCAGTTTCAGCTTAGATGGGGCAACAAGAGAGACAAACGACATGATCCGTGGTCAAGGATCATATGATAAATGTACCGAAAACATAAAACAAGCTTCATTCATGGGGTTTAATACGAGTCTTATATATACGGTGAGTAAGGACAATATTGATGAACTCGAAATGATTCCCCCCATTTTAAAGGACCTTGGGATAAACAGGTTCTTCATTCAAATATTAGGTATCAGGGGAAGAGCTGCTGAAAACAGAGAAAAACAAGGCTCTAAAAAAAACTCTATGGACAAACAGATTTCTCCGGAAATATGGAGAAACTTAATACCTGATGTGGCGGATAAAATTGCCCGCCAGAACATTATTGTAACCTATCCAAAGGTTTATTTAAATCCTGATGATCCTTTTGAGTGCGCAGGTGTTTT
>JAUXBD010000030.1 GCA_030619585.1 Desulfobacteraceae bacterium | reverse complement strand
GCAAGGATCGAAGCGGTTGTCAGCGACATTCCGGGTACTCTTTCTGCATATTCGGAACGGGTCACAGGGGGTAACTACCTGGATTTTGACATAAGGCGCGATCATATCGCAAGGTACGGTCTTACTGTGGGTGATGTACAGGCTGTGATAATGACGGCTATCGGAGGGATGAATGTCACCTATACGGTTGAAGGGCTGGAAAGATACCCGGTTAACCTGCGATATAACCGGGAGTTAAGGGACGACATAGAGATGTTAAAGCGCGTTCTTGTACCCACCCCCACAGGTGCCCAGGTACCCCTTGCACAACTTGCTGACCTTTCAATTCATAAAGGACCTGCGGGTATAAAAAGCGAAAACTCCCGCCGGACAGCATGGATATATGTGGATATCAGAGGTGTGGACGTTGGTTCCTATGTGAAAAAAGCCAAATTAATTGTTGACAGCCAGGTAGACATTCCAACAGGTTACTCCCTGGTATGGTCAGGCCAGTACGAGTATATGGAAAAAGCGCGCGAAACCCTGAATGTTATCATTCCTGTAACACTGGTTATAATTTTTATCCTGCTTTACATTCATTTTCACAATATTGTTGAACCTGCCGTTGTTATGGCAAGCCTGCCCTTTGCCCTTGTCGGTGGGATATGGTTGCTTTATATTCTAGACTACGACCTATCTGTGGCTGTGGTTGTGGGATTTATAGCCCTTGCCGGACTTGCTGCAGAAACAGGCGTTGTGATGCTTGTGTACCTGGATGAAACATATGAACGTAAAAAGAGACAGGGGAATATGCAATCAACAAAGGATCTGCACGCTGCCATTATTGAAGGCGCCGTGGAAAGAGTCCGGCCTAAACTTATGACAGTTGCAACAACCTTGATAGCTTTGTTGCCGGTAATGTATGGAACTCAAACAGGCTCCCAAGTTATGAAACGGATAGCAGCACCCATGGTTGGCGGCCTTATATCTTCAGCAGTACTTACGCTCATTATTATTCCTGTAATATATGATATATGGAAACGCCGAGAATTCAGGGAATAGTCCGTTAAAATAAACCTGTAACATGAACATGGGGTTCATGATACAATGTAAAATCAAACAATCAGACAAAGTAAAGGAGAAAAGCCATGAACAAACCGGTTTTATATCTATTAACTGTTTTTATGTCATTAACCATCCTGTCCCTGCCTGCATTTTCAGGTGATATGAGCGGTAAAGAGCATGACCACGGAAAAATGGAAAGTAAAGGGAAAATGCACCAGATGGAGCACCCGCTTGAGCATTCTGGGCGTATGGGAAAAATGATTCATGAAGCTAAGGTTGAGGGCTATAGATTCATGTATCATTTAATAGATGTCAGTGAACACATGAAAGAGATGAACAAAACTCACCATTTAATGGTTTATATCAGTTCTCCTGACAATAACACTGTTGATAATGCAACGGTTGGGTATCTTATAACAGGTCCTGACGGTTCAAAGCAGAAAGCAATGACAATGGGCATGAGCGGCGGGTTTGGGGCTGATATAAATTTACAGGTAAAGGGCACCTATGCAATAGCAACAAAAGCTAAGATGAGTGAGAAGCAACTAATTGATAAGTTTAAATATACTAGGGATTGATTGTTAAACTTCTATACTGTATTCTGCAACTTATATTTTCCACCAATAATTTTTGTTTCACCTTGAAATTATAGTATAAGTAATTATCTTATTGCTCTCTCAGGAGGACCGTTATATGGCCGGCAAAGTTGTCAAACAAGAAAAGAAATGTAAAACAGAGGTTGAGGCTTTTTCAGGATATAGAAAACAGCTTCCGGATATTGCAGAAAAAATAATAGCAAACTGCGATGATGAGGAGTGCTATACCCATATTGACTATGATCCTATTCCGTCAAATGAATCTGTTATTGAGATCATACACAGGTTCAAACGGCTTCTGTTTCCCGGATATTTTTACTCAGGAAGGCTTGATCCTGCCAACCTGAAGTACAGTATGGGGCAGTCTGTTTCGGTACTTTTTGACCTTCTTTCAGAACAGGTTGCAAACAGCATACGTCATGATTGTTTCAGGTATAAAAGGGAGTGTACAGACTGTGGTGAACGTGGGCAGGCAATAGCGCTGGATATTTTGGACTCGGTGCCGTCTCTTCGTAAAGCCATGGCAGCTGATGTCACAGGAGCTTATGAAGGGGACCCGGCAGCAAAAAGTACTGATGAAATCATATTCAGCTATCCGGGCTTATTTGCAATAATGGTTTACAGGATTGCACATAAGATTTTTGAGCATAAGGTGCCTTTGCTCCCGCGCATAATGAGCGAATATGCGCACAGCATAACGGGCATCGATATCCATCCTGGAGCTACTATAGGAAAAAGCTTTGTTATCGATCATGGAACCGGCATCGTGATAGGTGAAACTACAAAAATCGGAAACAGTGTGCGTATCTATCAAGGAGTTACACTGGGAGCCCACTCCCTTCCAAAGGAGACTGTTGGAAAACTAAGATGGGAAAAAAGACATCCCACAATAGAAGACGATGTTATTATTTATGCTGGAACGACTATTTTGGGAGGAGATACGGTTATAGGAGCGCGTAGTGTTATTGGCGGAAATGTCTGGCTTACAAAATCCGTTCCACCAGACACTAAGGTGCTTATGGAAGAACCTAAGTTGATATATAAATGAACAAGGTAAACTAAAGCTGATGGTCCCGTAAAAAGTCCTGATTCCGTCACTCCGGCGAAAGCCGGAGTCCAGAAGTTATTGAAAATACTGGATTCCGGTTTTCACCGGAATGACAACAAATGGATTTTTTAACTTTTTACAATTTACTCAAAGCTGAATTCGGCTTTAACGGAATCACTTTAGATAACTCCAAACTTAAAAACAATGAGGTGCATATGAACAGTATATTTCCTAATATAAGCAGCACAATGGGCCGCACCCCTCTGGTACGACTAAACAGAATAAGCCAGGGTTGTGAAGCTGAACTGTTTGCCAAACTGGAATTTTTTAACCCCCTTGGAAGTGTAAAAGATAGGATAGCTGTGTCCATGATCAAGGCAGCAGAGGAGGATGGGCTTGTAGACAAAGACAAACTGATAGTTGAACCCACAAGCGGAAACACAGGAATAGCACTTGCCTTTGTCTGCGCCGAAAGAGGATATCGTCTTTGTCTTACAATGCCGGAAACCATGAGCCTTGAGAGAAGAAAGCTTTTAACACATCTGGGAGCGGAGCTGGTTTTAACCCCCGGGGCGGGCGGGATGAAGGGCGCTATTGAAAAGGCAAAAGAAATTCTTGCGTCTGAGAAAAACGCTTTTATGCCCAATCAGTTTGCAAACCCTGCCAACCCGAAGGTCCACAGGGAAACAACCGCAGAAGAGATCTGGAACGATACTAACGGTGAAGTTGATATGTTTGTTTCAGGTGTGGGAACCGGAGGAACCATTACCGGTGTTGCGCAGGTTATTAAAGAGCGAAAACCATCTTTTAAATCCATTGCAGTTGAACCGGAAAATTCCCCGATACTCTCCGGAGGAAAACCCGGGCCCCATAAGATACAGGGTATTGGCGCAGGTTTTATCCCTGATGTCCTTGACCAGTCTCTGATCGATGAAGTAGTCACTGTTTCAAACGATGACGCATTTGAGACAGCAAGAAAGCTTGCAAAGCAAGAGGGCCTCCTTTGCGGGATTTCATCCGGTGCTGCAATGTGGTCAGCTCTTAGCGTTGCAAAACGCGAAGATTCAAAAGGCAAGAAGATAGTAGTTGTTCTGCCAAGCACAGGAGAGAGATATTTGAGTACGGATCTATTTGTTTAGGAGGATAATAGTGAGGAACACATCACCCTTTCAGGCACAAAGGTAAGGGCAATGTTAAAAGAGGGAAAAACACCTCCAAAGGAGATTATGTTTAACATTTAGTCCCATAGAAAATAATGTTGACGGTTAGCTGCCTATAACGTAATAGTTGAACAAAAGGAAATATTTAGCAAAACAATGCTCCAAGTTTAATTAGCATTTAAGGCAAAGGTAATAAATTATGAACAGTTCCAATATATTGTCAATTGTAACATTTGTATACGCACTTGCCGCTGTGTTATATATCGCAGCATGGATCTTTAAAAAGGTGCTGCCCGGAAGGATAGCAACATGGGTAACGCTTTTCGGCGTTTTAGGAAATGCAACAGGAATAGGTTTCAGGTGGGTTGAGTCCTATAAGCTTGGTTTTGGTCATGCCCCCCTTTCCAACATGTATGAATCACTGGTTGTCTTCGCACTGATCATTGCAATTATCTATCTTGTATTAGAAAGGAAATATAAACTCCGTGTAATAGGGGCTTTTTCAGCGCCCTTGTCATTTTTGGCCATGGCCTATGCATCTTTGTCTCCGAACATAAGTGAAAGCATTCAGCCCCTTATGCCGGCACTTAAGAGCAACTGGCTTATTGCCCATGTTTTGGCCTGTTTTTTGGGATACGCAGCCTTTGCAATAGCTTTTGGAATAAGTTTTATTTATATGATCAAAGCAAAGGACGGAGGTGAAAGCCAGGGCCTGCTTGCAAGATTTCCGGAAAACGATATGCTGGATGAACTGACCCACCAGATGATCATGTTCGGTTTTCTGTTTCTTTCCATCGGGATAATAACAGGGGCTGTGTGGGCAAATTCTGCATGGGGTCGATACTGGGGATGGGATCCAAAGGAGACCTGGTCTTTGATCACATGGTTTATCTATGCAACCCTTCTACATGCAAGGCTTATACGCGGGTGGGGAGGAAAAAGGATTGCACTTCTTTCCATAGTAGGCTTTATTGCCGTGATGTTCACCTATTTCGGGGTTAACTATCTTCCCGGCCTGCACAGCTACGGTTCGAGCTGATAGATAAACAGGGCACTAAGCAGGAGCCAATCCACCAATGAAAACTGTTTTAATGTTTATAATTACCATAATGCTTTTGTGCATATGTAATCATAATGTTTTGCATGCTCATGGGATGATTCCGGAATATAAATTGTCAATCTCAATTGATCCGGGAAAAAGTCTTATTACAGGCAGGGCGGAAATTGCAATTGAAAGCGACAGCGACGTTCCATTTGCGGTCTCAATGGGCAAGCTAAACGTACAGTCAATAATGCTAAACGGGGTATCTGTTGAGCACGAAATCAAAGATAGCGTGTTTAAGTCTAATCAAAAAGGCATAATTAAGATAGTTTATGAAGGTGTCTTTCCCCAATTGTCGCAAGGCAAAAACAATAAAAAACCTGGTGCAGACTATGGCACTGTTGTGTCACTTGATGGCGTATTTTTAAACAACGGATGGTACCCCCTTATACAGGGCCCTGCCCATTTTAGTTTGACTGCAACTGTCCCAGAGAGTTTTATTGCCATATCCGAAGCTGACAAAATCATTGAGAACAAGACCCAAAACGGCAATGAGTTTGTTTTCCTTTTTCCCCATCCTTTGTATGGCATAACTTTAGCGGCGGACAGATACGTTGTTGTGAAAGACAGCCTGGGCGACACTGAGATATTCGCCTATTTCATAGAAAAGGATCTTGAACTTGCAGACACATACTTAAGTTATGCCAAACAGTATATCGAGATGTATTCAAAACTTGTGGGCGTGTTTCCTTTTCAAAGGTTTTCTGTTGTTGAAAATGTTCTGGCAACCGGCTACTCCATGCCCACATATACTCTTCTCGGACGCGATGTTGTGCGTCTTCCATTTATAGTGAAAGCATCACTGGGGCATGAAGTGCTTCACCAGTGGTTTGGAAACTCGGTTTATACGGATTATGAAAAAGGTAACTGGTCGGAAGGGCTTGTCACATATCTTTCAAATCATATGTTTGCCGAAAAAGAGCAAAAAGGGTGGTTATACAGGAAAAATGCCCTTATAGATTATCACAGCCATGTTAACAGTGAAAACGATACCACCCTAAAGGATTTTATCCAAAGGACGGATTTTGCATCAAAAGCTGTTGGCTATGGTAAAGGCTCCATGCTATTTCATATGCTAAGAACCACAGTGGGACAAGAGGCGTTTTCAAGTGCTTTAAAAGCACTCTACACAGAGAAAAAGTTTCAACGCACATCGTGGGAAGACATACAGACAATATTTGAAAATGTTTCAGGAAAAGACCTGGAAATATTTTTTCAACAGATGCTTATGCGAAAAGATATCCCGAACATTTCAGTAAGAGACCCAAAAGTGATTTACAAAGAGGGCATACCCAATGCTTCTTTTACAATAAAACAAAAAACTGCAGAGAATAAAAAGCCATTTATATTTGACCTCAATGTTAATATAGCCACGAAAAAGGGCGATGTTACTAAACTGTTGCACATCACAAAGATAGAAGAATCTTTTGAGCTGCAAGTAAAAGACACACCTTTATTTCTATCAATAGACCCTGATTATGATCTCATGCGCAACCTCTCGCCTGAGGAATACCCCCCGGTACTGTCACAGGCATTGGGGGATAAAGACAGGCTTATGATAGTAGGAGCGGAAAGCAAAGATATCTATTTAGGTTTAATCGAGGAGCTTGAGACAAGAGGTTTTTTACAAAAATCTGAAGACGAGATAAGTGATAGTGAGATAAGTAAATCAACACTTGTTCTTTTTGGTAAAGACAGCAAAGTCCACGAAAGGCTTTTTGGGAAAAATGCTGGTGACGACTTTTTGAAAGCCAAAGATAACAACAGCGAAGATCCTGACAAACCGGGCTTTACTCTTACAGTTAAAAAACACCCTTTAAACCCTGCAAAAGTGGTATTAGTTGCCCATGCAGAAAGCAAAAATGAGGTTGACTTTGCGGCTAGGAAACTTTCCCACTATGGCAAATACTCCAAAATTGGTTTTCTGGGGGGAAGAAACTTAATAAAAGATACTATCCCTACAAGCAGGGGAATTTACGTAAATCTTGAGCATCATATAAAGGGAATCCGAACAGCCGATGCCATGAGTATAGATGAAATTGTAGAGGATATCATAAACAAACCTGTAATCTATGTTGGCGAATCCCATACCAATTATGAAGACCACAGGGTGCAGTTGGAGGTTATAAGAGGACTTCATGCAAGAGGGTGCAAATTTGCCATTGGAATGGAGATGTTTCAGTCACGTTTCCAAAAAGGGATTGATGATTATTTGTCCGGCAGTACAAATGAAAAGGAGTTTTTAAAAGCAACCGGTTATTTTAAAGAATGGCGGTTTAACTACCATCTTTACAGGGAGATAATTGACTTTGCCAGGGCGAACAGCATTCCGGTCCTGGCATTGAACGTGGACTCCAAGATAACCAGGCAGGTTGCAAGAGGTGGCCTTGATGCTCTTTCCAAAGAGGATAGAGAACTGGTGCCTTTGGATATGGATATGTCTGATGGGAATTACATCAACAGGCTTAAAAACATATTTCGCCAGGGACAGCATTCAGGAATTGGATTTGACAACTTTTATAATTTCTACCAGTCCCAGATAATCTGGGATGAATCCATGGCCCACAAAATTGCGGAGTTTTTTGCAGAATCTCCCGATCATCAAATGGTGGTGCTTGCAGGTTCAGGACATATTATGTATGGTCAAGGTATTCCACAGAGGGTAAAAAGGCTTACGGGAAAGGAATATGCCCTTTTGATTAACTCACAGGGATTTTACCCCATTGATGATAAAATAGCCGACTATGTGCTTTTCCCCTCACGACTTAATCCGCCTGTTTCTCCGAAACTCGGAGTAATAATAAAGGATGGAGAAGGTATGGCCCAGATCAAAGACTTTTCTTCCAAAAGCGTAGCCCTTTTAGCTGGTCTTAAAAAAAGGGACATAATAAAAAATATTGATGACCTTAAAATTGAATCCATTGAAGATATTAAAATATCACTTTTTGACAAAAAGTCCGGTGACAACCTTAAAGTCGAGGTAGAGAGAAAGAAGGTTTTTCTCGGCAAAAAGAAGATGGAGTTTATAGTTACATTGCAATAATAGTCTAATAATTCATGTGGCTATAATTTTTTTGCTCCATCTCCCCACGTCTATATAATAATAAAAGTAAACCTTTAAAAAGAGGAGGGAAAAATGGATGCAACAGATAAGGAGAGTATCGGGACGCAAGATAGCGCTGATAAGGAGGAAATAGGTATTTTTAAAAAGATTCAAGCCACAATGTGTCATCACTGTCCTCTTTGCAGTCATGCCAGGAAAAAACCTGATTCAGTCATTGGTAAAATCCTGCACCACAAAGCACATTCAGACAACTGCCCGTTATGGAACGCTGAAAAAGAGGTTTACGGGGAGAAATAGGCAAACAGTTTGTCCTTGACACATGCACTCGTGCGCATTAAGGTATATTCATGGAAACAGCATGTTCAAGATCAGACAGGGATATTATAGACGAACTTGTCGAGGCGTTTGACTCAAAGTTTTTAAAAACCCTAAGTGAACCGGTTCGTGTTGAGATACTCAAATTTATTATGCTCAACGGACGTGCGGATATTGGAACAATTGCCGAAAATATGCCCCAAGACCGGTCAGTTATCTCCAGGCATCTGAACCTGATGCAGGAAGTCGGGGTTTTGACCTGTGAAAAAGAAAGCAGGCATATATTTTATGATATTAATTGTCACGCCTTTCTTGATAAGCTGGAAAACCTTACAGCGTTAATTCGCAGTTGTATGACCCAATGTTGTCCCACATTTTGCAATCAAAAAGAGTAAGGAAGTAGATCACGTCATTCATTATATCCTTCCGGGACATAGGGTGTTAATCGCTAAGTCGGATCGTAGCCATTTCGTT
>JAUXBD010000103.1 GCA_030619585.1 Desulfobacteraceae bacterium | reverse complement strand
TTACCGATCTCTACAATCGCGGTGTTAAAGATATTGTCATAGCCTGCGTGGATGGGCATATTTGTCCTGCTTGCCATGGGGGGAATCTTTCTTGGAGCTGTTTTCCTTAAAAAAGTCTGGCTTGACCGTCGTGAGCAGAGCTTTGTTAACCAAATAGTCGGTCAGGAGGAACTTGCAGATTCTGATAATGCTGCCGATGCTTCTGCCGACCTTGCCCAGCGCTTCAAGGAATCCGCAAATGAGCTTAAATCATCACATCTAAAAAACATAGGAAACCCCCTTTACGTTTTACCATGGTACATGGTTATAGGGGAGAGCGGATCAGGTAAAACCACGGCAATTAAGAATGCAGATATGTCTTCGCCCTTTGCCCAGGCTAACAGGATTTCCGGCATTTCAGGGACAAAGAACTGCGACTGGTGGTTTTTCGAGCAGGCTGTTATCCTTGATACGGCAGGAAGATATGCGGTTCATGTCGACCAGGAAAGAGATAAACAGGAGTGGCAGGATTTTCTTGTTCATCTGGCCAAATACAGGAAAAAAGAACCTATAAACGGGCTTGTGGTTACCCTGGCAGCAGACAAGCTTATTGATTCGCGCCCGGAGGCCCTTGAGGATGAAGGAATAACCATCCGTCGCCGTGTTGATGAACTCATGCAGGTTCTGGGAGCAAAATTTCCCGTATATATTCTTGTGAGTAAATGTGATCTTATTCAGGGTATGACCCAGTTTTGTGACGGCCTTCCGGAAGAGAGCCTGAAGCAGGCCATGGGGCTTGTTAACTCCAATCTTTCGTCTGATACAACAGCCTTTGCAAAACAGGCGATGGAAAGTGTTACTGAGCGTTTGAGGAATTTAAGGCTTTTGCTTTCCCACAAACCCAATCTTTCAAATGTTCCTGCAGGTTCTCAAGCCGGTGCTTGCGCCGGTGTAGATCCGAGCATACTTCTTTTTCCTGAAGAGTTTGAAAAAATAAAACCGGGACTTGAAGCATATATCAAAGGAGCGTTTAAAGAGAACCCATACCAGGAAAGTCCACTTCTAAGGGGTATCTATTTCAGCAGCGGACGCCAGGAGGGCACACCTTTTTCACATTTTCTAAGCGCCTTGAATCTTATCGGCGAGAGGGAGGTTTTGCCGGGAACTAATAAAGGGCTGTTCCTCCATGATTTTTTTGCAAAAATACTTCCAAAAGACAGGAAACTGTTTATCCCCACGCAAAAGGCTCTTGAAGTGGATAAACTTACCAAAAATCTTGGTCTTGCTTCATGGGTTGCAGTGGCAATTGCGGTTTGCGGTTTGCTTAGTCTGTCTTTTGTAAAGAACTTGAGAACTTTGCGGGAGGTTTCAGGAGAGTTTTCCCAGCCTGCCATACTGGCGGGTGATATAGTTGAAGATGTGGTTACAATGGATCGTTTTAAACAGGCGGTCCTTAAAGTCGAAATCCAGAACAGGAGCTGGTGGATTCCCAGGCTGGGTTTGAATGAGAGCAATAAGATTGAAGCTCAACTTAAAAGCAAATACTGCAAACAGTTTAAACAGGGTTTTCTGGTCTCATTTGATCAAAAGATGGCAGATAATATGACAAATTTTTCCGCCATGACTCCTGCCGATATCACAGGCCAGTATGTACCCCACATTGTAAGGCGCATAAACCTTCTTAAGTCCCGCATAGAGGGCGGGAAACTTGAAGACCTTTCCGCTATGCCTATGCCGTCTTACAAACTTGTTGAGTCAATATCGGGTAGAACCATCATTCCCGAGATAAGAGAGAAGTTACGAGAGCTTTATCTTTACTATCTTGTGTGGGGACATTCTTCAGAAGGGTTCAACAAGGAGATGAACGATCTCCAGACATGGCTGAAACATATCATGACACAAAAATATGCAAACCTTAACTGGATTGTAAAATGGGTCAACCAAAATCCGGAACTTTCAGGTTTTGCCCTGGAAGATTTCTGGGGGGGCAGCCTGGATATCCAGGATGAAACAGCAGTTTTACCTGCATTTACAATTAAGGGCAAAGAACAGATCGATTCATTTCAAAGGGAGATGGAAGATGCCCTTTTTGATCCCTTGATCATTGCCGGTAGAAAAAGAGAGTTTAAAAAACTGTATGAGCAATCCTATCTCGAAGCATGGTATGATTTTGGCGCAGGGTTTCCAAAAGGGATTAAAAGGCTGAAAAATAAAGATGAGTGGAGTAATGTTGCCGGGGCAGTTACCCAGGGACAGGGACCCTATCTTTCACTGCTTGATAAAATGGTTGCCCAGCTTGAGCCAATGGCCGAAAACGATGATCTGCCTGCCTGGTTTAATCTTACAAACGAGCTTAATGGAGTAAGGCTAAAGGCCCGCAGCATGGACGCCCTGAGTGGTAAAGGGTCACTTTTGAAGGTGTCAGCAAAAGGAGAGAAATTTCTTAGTAAACTGGAATCCAAAAAGAGAAAAATGTCATCCGGTCAGAAGACGGAGGATAAACTTGTTTCAGCAAGCGCTTTTCTCAAGTATAAAAATGCCCTTAAAGAGACGGCTCCCATAACAATTTCAATGCCAAGTGCTTTTAAGATGACGACACAGGCATTTCAGGAAGACCCTTCCACCAGTAAATCACCGTTTCTGGTTGCACAAACTGCGATTCATACGCTGAAGAACTCAATGACACCTGCAGGAGCTGAGCAGAAGATGCTCTGGAATCTTGTAAAAGGTCCCATCGATTTCCAGTGGGCATATGCCCGCAGGCAAACAGGGTGCAACCTTCAGCAGATATGGGAAGATAAAGTGCTGGTGGAGGTTCTTGGTATATCTGATCAGGAGGAGTTGATAAACGCTCTTATGGGAAAGAACGGTTTTGCAAAGAAGTATGTTGAGGTTACGGCAGAGCCTTTTATCGGCAGAAGTGCAAGGAAAGGCTATTATCCAAAGAAGGTTGAGGGGTTGGACGGAAACGTTGAGTTTGCAGATGACTTCCTTGTTTTCATAACCAAAGGAGCCCATGCGGCAAAACCTGTTAAAGACAGTTACAGGGTAACCATTAAGGGGCTGCCCACTGATGTTAACCGGGAGGCGCGTGTAAAGCCCCATGCCACATTTTTGTCTCTTCAGTGTGGAGGGGAAAACCAGACCATGATGAATTTAAACTTTCCTGTAAGAAAGATTTTCACATGGTCTCCTGAAGACTGCAGCGATGTTATTTTTAAAATAGAGGTGGGGAACCTGGTTTTAACAAAGGAGTACACAGGGTATAGGGCTTTTCCCAAGTTGCTGCAGGATTTTCAAAAAGGATATCGTGTGTTTTTCAGAAAGGATTTCAAAGAGAGTGAAGCAGCTCTGAAACGGCTGGGAATCAAATATATAAAAGTGAAATACAAGCTAACCGGTCACAAGCCGGTGATTAAGCTTGTACCGGATATGCCCGGAAATGTGCCGGAGGATATTGTTAAGTGCTGGGAATAAAAAAGTCGAAAAAGCCTTGGGAATGGGCTGCCTGCGGCAAGCACCCCGTGGCAGGAGATTATTTTAGAACAGGCCCGGATACACAGCTTTTCAAAGCATTTTTGTCCTGGGTGGGAAATGGTTTCCAGAAGCTTGATTCACAGCCCGGTCAGAGGATCTGTTCATACCGTTTCTGGGCAAAAGGAGATGGAAAAGAGAGCCTTGTATGCGGTGTCGTGAGGGACAGCAGTGATTACATGGGCAGACCGTATCCTTTGCTTATTATGGGAGCAGGGCCTCTTAAGGGTTTGAAGGATAACTGGAACCTTCTGGCCGAAGCATGCGACAGGACATGGGGTCAGATGGAGCGCCTTTGTACGAGACAGTATGAGGATGTTAAACAGGTGGAACAAGAGGTGCCTCTTATAAAACCCCCGGACAACAACTGGAAAGAACTTTCAGATCTAAATGGCGATAAAATGGGGTCTGACAGTGACATTGATGTAGTAAAAAAAGAACTTGCAGGATTGCCCCAGGGAAAAGAGGCTTTTATTCCCCTTGTAAATTTATCTCCTGACGATCCAAAGAAAGGTGCGACTTTTTTACATTTTATGCTAAACTCTTTTTCAAAAGAGATTCCAAATGCAGTGTTTATGGGTGGGGCCCTTGATAAACCCTGCATGGCTGTTTTCAATAAGCCCTTGACGTCATCGGATTTTGTAAGGTTGTGGTCTTTTTCTTAAAACAGGGAGTAATGTATAATGGATCTTTTGTCACTTGGCAGGGAACCTGTTAGCGCTGATCAGCCCGCAGGTACTGATGTTAAATATGAGCCTGAGTTTGAAGAGCTGCAGGCTGAGATTGACAAACTTGCCTCGCCTGCTGCAACGGAAAGCACAAACTGGAAGAAAGTGTCTGAAATATCGACATCCATTTTGGCCGGACAATCAAAAGACATTCTAGTCGCCAGTTATTTTGCCGTGTCACAGATCCATCAGAACCAGTTGGATGGACTTGGTGTGGGGATAACCGTATATCACGACATTATTGAAACATATTGGGAAGATCTCTATCCTAAAAAGAAAAGGATGAAAGGAAGGATAAATGCGATCGAGTGGTGGATAGGAAGAACAGAAACCGCGTTGGCACAGGTAAAACCGGTCTTCATGCCTTCTGAAACAAAAGACGGTATTCTGGAAAATCTTGAAAAAATTCAAAAAATGCTGGATGACAAGCTTCCGGAAGCACCACTGGTGAGACCAATTATAAGAGCCCTGGATAACTTCAAGACTGTGTCTAAAGAAAAACCCGTGCCTGAGGCTTCTCCACCACAGGGAAAAATACCTGAACCTGTAACCAGCGCGCCGGCAGCTGTACCTGTGGCGTCGCCCCAGCCCGAAGCAGTTGAAATGGCCTCTGAAGCAGACGCACAAAAAGTGTCGGAGTCCGGTTTTAAAATCATAGGCAGGGCAGCTTCTTATCTGATTAACAATCATTCTGTCAGCCCTTTAGGTTACAAATACGCCCGAATGTCTGTTTGGTCTTCCATTGAAGACCTCCCCATGGCAGCTGATGGAAACAAAACTATAATTCCGCCTCCCGACCTTCAGTTTGTAAATATCTTAAAAGATCTGAAGGCAAAGGGGAATTTTAAAAACCTGCTGGAAGCTTCCGAAAGTAAAGTTGTAGAATTTATTTTCTGGCTTGATCTGAATCGTTATACCGCGGAAGCACTGACAGGTTTAGGGGATCAGTATGAAAAGGCAAAAGATGCTGTGTGCCGGGAAACAGCTTTTTTCCTTAATCGTCTTTCCGGACTGGATGGGCTGGCCTTTGCAGACGGCACACCTTTTGCCGATAATGATACAAAAGAGTGGATTAGAGAGATAGGATTTAGCGATGTGACGGAGATGGCCGCTCCTGTGATCCCGATATCTACGGGTGGTGAAGACGGGCAGGAAACGAATTTTATGGCGGAAGAGATTGCAAATGCGCATATGCTGGCTAAGACAAAGAAACTTAAGGAAGCCGTTGAACTGCTTTCCGATAATTTGAAAAAAAGCGTTTCGGACAAAGAGAAACTTTTATGGCGCATTGGACTGTCACAGGTACTCATAGGTTCTAAAAAGGCGGATATGACCATGCCTCATCTTGAACATATTCTTTCTGATATTGAAAATTACAAACTGGAAAAGTGGGACCCGGATATTGCGTTAAATGGTTATAAAACAGTTTTGGCAGCGCTTAAAACACAAAAAGATGATGATGCTAAAAGCAAGGCAAAAGATATCCTTGGGAAAATAGCAAAGCTTGATGCCGTGGAGGCCTTTAAAATTGGTTAGATTGGTTGTGTTAGTTTTATTGGTTGAATTAGTTAAAATAAGGATTGGTTCCATCTTTATTAACCAATGTAACTAACATAACCAATAAAATAAATTTAACCAATGAAATCATTGATACAGATTCTGACGTCAGATTTTCAGACATATCAGATTTCTGAAAATTATACGCATTTTCAAGGAGATAGATTAATTTGCGATTAATGATGCATGATTTTCTGACAATACTCGTTCCTTGCTTTTTGTATGGTTACCCATGTTTTTTTCTCTATAACGGTAACATGCTGTAATGCTTATTATTAAAATTTGTCGACGAAGGTGGCACGGTCTATGCAGAATTTA
>JAUXBD010000045.1 GCA_030619585.1 Desulfobacteraceae bacterium | reverse complement strand
GAGATGGGTAACAAGGTATGTTACGATGCTGTTCAAATACACGGGGGAGTGGGATTTACCACTGAGTTCAATGTGGAGCGTCACTATCGTGATGTGCGCATTACCAATATTTACGAAGGCACAACACAGTTGCAGGTAGTTGCTGCAATTGGAAGTGTTATCGGTGGTGTGATTTTTGAACGTTTAAATGAGTATGAAAGCGATAATGATTTTTCCAAGGTGTCCGACCTTTATGAAATTGCTCAAGGGGTGCGTGCACAGCTTGAAATGGCTGTTTCCCATATTAAACAAAAAGGTGATTCAACAGTAAGGGAGTATCATTCTGAAAGACTTGTCAATATGGCAATTGATACGATACTTTCATACCTTTTATGCATTGACGCATTAAAGTCGGATAGAAAGAAAAAAGTGGCCAGGATTTTTATTACAAGAGCAAAACATCAAACAAAAACAACAATGGACTATATTTTGTCCGATGACATCTCTCTTCTTGAGATGCATAAAGACATTATTTACAGTCCCGAAGCGGTATAACCCGAAGCAGTATAATAGGCCTATGAAATTATCACTTCCCCAAATAGCTAAATTAGTAGACGGAGAGATCGTCGGTGATCCTGATAAAATTATTTGCAGTGCAGCTCCGTTTGAATATGCAACCAAAGATCAGATCACATTTGCACAGAGTGCAAAGTTTTTAAAAAAGATTGATGAAACTAACGCCGGCGCTATCCTGGTTCCTGAACTTTGCAAAGGGGAAAAAACCCTGGTTGTGGTTAAAGACCCTAAATTGGCTTTTGCAAAGGTCATGCAGCAACTTTATCCGCCCGTAAAACCTGAAAACAATGTGAGTTCAAGCGCCCACATTGGTAATAACATGGTTTGCGGCGATAATGTTTCCATAGGTCCTTTTGTAGTAATCTCAGATAATGTCACAATAGGGGACAGGGTAATACTTCATCCGGGTGTTTTTTTAGGTGATAATGTTAAGATCGGAAACGATGTCGTAATATGGCCCAATGTAACCATATATGATCGATGTAGCATAGGAAACAGGGTCATCATACACGCAGGCACTGTTATCGGAAGTGACGGGTTTGGCTTTGTCCCTGAAGGGGATATATACCACAAGATGCCCCAGACCGGTATTGTTCAAATTGATGATGATGTGGAAATCGGCCCTCTTAATGCAATTGACCGTGCAACCTTTGGAAAAACCCGGATCAAAAAAGGCGTAAAGACCGACAACCTTGTTCACATTGCCCATAATGTTACCGTAGGTGAGAACAGCGTGCTTGCAGGGCAGTCAGGCGTGGCAGGAAGCACAAGTATAGGTAAACATTGCGTTTTCGCAGGTCAGGCAGGTATTGGCGACCATCTTTCCATTGGGGATAATGTAACGATCGGCCCCAAGTCCGGAGTGCTGCAAGATGTGCCGGACAATACAATTGTATCCGGCATCCCTGTAATGCCGCACAGAATATGGCTTAGGGTTCAGCGAATGCTACCCAAACTTCCAGAACTTAAAAAAATGATAACCGATCTTGAAAAACGCCTTAGTAAGATTGAGAAAAAGCCTGACTGATAGCATCCAATGGTTTATTCACAGCTTTTTGCAGCAGCATGGTTTCCCGCCCTTCTTCCTGAATAGACTGCATCAGCAATTGAGAGTCCGCTGACATATCCGTTGGAAGTAATGCCAACCGCTGTTCTTCCTGCAGCATACAGGCCGCTGATAACAGACCCGTCTTCTCTTTTCACTTCACCGGTCTCTTCATTTACTACAAGGCCTCCCAGTGTTATTGTGGCACAGGAGTACAATAAACTGCCGATAGAACAGTCAATTGCATGGTATGGTGGTTTCAGTACCTTAAAAAAATCTTTTGACTTGCCCAATTGATCATCTCCATTGTTTTCTGCAAGTGCATTGTATGATTCCAATGTTCGGCGCAGGTTTTCAGGCGGGATATCATGCTTGACTGCCAGCTTTTCAATGGTATTGGCCTTTTTATCATTCAAATAAAGGCTTATAAAATTAGGTACTGCCTGGAACCACTGTACGCGATCCAGGCGGAGGTCGCCATGGGCCTTTTTCCAGATTTCAGAATCTATAATCAAAATGCCCGCGCCTCCGTTTTCTTCTACCATCTTTTCTGAAGTTTTGGCACCGTAAAACTGTTCATTAGAAAACCGGTTGCCCTTGCGATTAACAAGCATTCCCTTAACAAAAGAGATGGGAGGATTGATAAAACGCCATGCAGATACACGGTCCATATTACCGGCTGCAGCACCAATGCGCAGTCCCATTTTGATTCCACTTCCGTCATCACCGATTGTTCCCAGGGTTGCTCCTGTAAGATACTTGGGAGCATATTCAGCTATCATTTTCCTGTTAAAGACAAATCCTCCGGTTGAAAGTATAACTCCTTTTCTGGCACGTACACGCGTGGTACGGCCTCTGAGTTGCCATAAAGAGGAAAGTACCTTAAAAATATTCTCAATATGCGGCGTGGCGATTATGGCGTACCTCGAATAGTATGCAAGGGTATCCGTAAGTTTATTCATCATGGCAAAGAAACCGCCCTTTGGAATGGCGGAGAACTCCAGGCCGGTTACATTTCCCTTATCATCCGTGATAAGACGCTTTGCTTTTGCATGGCAACGCACATCAACGCCTTTTTTTACGGCTGAGTCAATTAATGGATTAACGAACACGCCGCCGGGCATTCCCTTGCCTTTTGCGCGGTGGCCGCGCGGTGCCGGTGTGGCCTTTGAATTATAGGGAGGAAACGATTCGTTTCCTGAATAGTATAGAAAATATTTGTCAATCGGATAGGATGTTTTATAGGGACAAAACGATGAAGCAAAAGGAACACCCTGCTTTTCAAGCCACTCAAGATTTCCAGTACTCTTTTCGCAGAAATCCTTTAGGGTGCTGTCTTTAACAATATCTTGTGTCTCCTGTTTCAGATAATTGAACATGTTTTCAGGCGTATCTTCAAATCCGGCCTCTTTCTGGCACCATGTACCGCCTCCGGTATATATAACACCTCCGCTCATCCTTGTAGCACCGCCTCCGCAGAAACGTTCGACTACCATGACTTTGTCGCCTCCATCTGCAGCTTCTATAGCTGCGCATGCACCAGCACCTCCAAAGCCAACAACAATAACATCAACTTCATCATCCCATGAATTGTCTCCAATATCATTGATTCCCATCTTGCTTACCTCCCGGTTATTTAGGAATTATTGTCTGATTGGTTAACACAGTGAAGAATGAAACCAATTGAACCAAGTTTTTTCCCATGTGGTCAAAATATTCAAAACAGTACAAATGTCTAGTTATCAAGCTTTCATAATGAAAATCAAGCAAATATTCAGATCGGCATCAATTTATTGCATTTTGTATTCTCGTCTGCTATTTTTTTAACCGGGTATGCACTTTACTCAACTATGGTGTCACCAACTCTTTGATATTATACGATTATTTATTCTTTTTTCACGTCGTCGGTTTGATGATAATTGTTTGATAAATATCAATTAGTTAGCTAAAATTGGGTTGAGCAAACTGCATACCCAGTTTTTTTTATAATGTTTATCAATACCATAATAATGACCATAATAATGACCATAATAATGAAATGGTTAATGCGGTAATTAAATAAACGGATAATACCGAAGATTTATATGAATTCAAGTGAGAAGGAAAAGATTGAAAAGTTTAACAGCGAATTAACTTCAGATATCGGTATTGATCTCGTCTTGACAGAAGATAAACGCAGTGAAGAGTTAAGCCGTTTTTGTGAAGAGCTGACTAAAACGGCTCCGAAGATAGCCGTAAATAAAAAAAAAGATGAAGATACGCAGCTTCCATATATTAAGATCGATAAAAGAGTGATTTATCATGGGGTTCCGCTCGGTACGGAACTTGAACCGTTTTTGGATGCACTGTGTTTACTTGAAAACAGTTCCGCCGGCATAACTGATACAATACAAAAACAAGCAGACAGCATAAACCTGCCTGCATCTCTGAAGGTGTATGTTTCTCAGCACTGCCCGTTCTGTCCTGCTACTGTAAAAAAGCTTCTCCCTCTTGCATTTGCAAATGATCTAGTCAAGCTTGTCATAATTGACGGAACTCTTTTCCATGAGACAGCGCAACAGGACAGTGTGTTGTCTGCTCCCACTGTTCTTCTTGATGATGACTTCAGGTGGACAGGTCAGACAGATGTCCTGGAAATCATTAAAATTCTGAGTGATCGTGATTCTGAAAAACTCGGCGTATCATCCCTTGAAAGTCTGGTTGGTGAAGGTAAGGCCTCAAAAGTAGCGGAAATGATGCTTAAAAAGAAGGCAATTTTCCCAGCGTTTATAGACATGCTGGTTAATGAAAAATGGTCTGTACGCCTTGGTGCAATGGTAGCCATGGAAAATGTAATTGAACATAATATAGACCTGGCCGGCAAAGTTGTGGATCCTCTGTGGAAGAGATTTCATGACCTGAATGATCAGGTAAAAGGGGATGTTATTTATATCATAGGAGCATCAGGAACCCCAAAAATAGTATCGGAACTTCAATCTATTTTTGGAGGTCCATACAGCATTGAAATAAAAGAAGCTGCAATGGAGGCTATTCAAAATATTGAGGAAAGGTCTTGATAAAAATCTTTTACATAATCAAAAAATCGTTTTCCCAGATGTTTCAAGTTGTCCTGGTTAATAAAAAACTCTCCTCAGCAGTATATATGGTGCAGTGAAACCGAATTTGTTTTTGCAAGATTTATATATATTATTTATCGGTTGCAATTTTGTGCAAAATTTAATATAAAAACAGTCTATTCCAACTCCGGCAGTTTCATTTCACTGCACAAAATACAGTTGCCATTTGGAGAAACGAGATGAATAGTTTGTTTGATGAGAATGAAGAAAAAGAGCTGATAGATGAATATCCTGATATACCTTACGAGCTGGCTCTTCGAGTATATACATCCCGATTGATCGGCAAGGATTCAAATCTTGTTCTGCACGGGGGCGGCAATACATCTGTAAAACTTAAAGTAAAAAACATCTTGGGAGATGATCAGGATGTACTGTTTATCAAGGGAAGCGGCCATGATCTTGAAACAATAGGGCCGGAGGGATTTTGCGGTCTTGACTTGAATTTTCTTCAAAGGCTTAAAGGGCTTGAAAACATAGCTGATGAAGAGATGGAAAACCAGCTGCTGGTGCATAAAATTGATGCAAAATCTCCTGATCCTTCTGTTGAGACCCTTCTCCATGCTTTTTTGCCGCACAAATATGTTGATCATACACATGCTGACAACATCCTCACCCTGACAAACAGGAAAAACGGAGAAGATATTATTAAAAAGGCTCTTGGTTCAAAGGTGGGTGTTCTTCCATATAAAATGCCGGGACTGCCCCTTGCCAAAGTAGTTGCCCGAATTTATGAACAAAGACCCGACCTTGAAGCAATTGTTATTATCAACCACGGCATATTCACATTCCACAATGATGCAAAAAAATCCTATGAATTGATGAGGGAGTATGTGAATAGGGCAGAACAGTTTATAAACAGTAATATAGATGCCGGAAAAAAAGAAGATGACGGTTCTGTTATAAACGAAAATCAGGTGCATAAAACAGCAAAAGTTGCCCAAACCATTCGAGGCGCATGTGCGCATAATGACAAGGAGGGCAGACTTCGCAGGTTTTATACGCATATAAATAATTCTCCTGAAATCATAAAAGCATCTTTTTCAAAACATGCACGTGAAATATGCAAGTCAGGAGTGCTTACTCCAGACCACGTGACCAGGACAAAAAATACAGCCGTATACATTGACCACATACCGGAAGATAACAAAGAGCTTCAGGAAATTGTCAAAGAATCTGTCAAAGCATATATAGACAGCTACGATATCTACTTTGATGAGCAGGTAAGCGCCAGAGGTATTGAAGTGGAAAAGCTTGATCCTTTTCCAAGAGTGTTTCTTGTGGCAGGTATCGGGCTTGTTACTCTTGGCTTTTCGCGAAAATCAGCCAGGGTAGCAGCTGACATTTTCGAGCATAATATTTTTGCAAAATTAAAGGCCAGTGCAATGGGAGACTATCTGCCTGTTTCTGATTCCCATGTTTTTGATCTTGAGTACTGGAGTCTTCAGCAGAAAAAAATACAGGTTGATTCTGTCCTGCCATTGCAAGGGCAGGTGGCGCTGGTTACGGGCGCAGCAGGTGCAATCGGTTTCGGTATTGCAGACAGGTTGATAGCTGCAGGCGCTATTTCCGTAATATCTGATATTGACGAGCCCACCTTGAAAAAGGTCCACGCCATCCTTACTCAAAGATACGGGCAGGGTTGTGTGGAGAGCATAGCTTTTGATGTTACTGATTTTCCTTCTGTTGAAAAAGCCATTGAAGAGGTGTCCGTGAGGGTAGGGGGCATCGACATTCTGGTGCCAAATGCCGGAATTGCCCATGTTGCAACAATCGAAAACCTTGAACCTGAAAAATTAAACCAGGCAATTGCAGTCAACCTTATCGGGACATTCAATACCATCAAGGCTTCCATTCCTGTTTTCAGAAGACAGGGCACCGGGGGTAACGTAGTTGTTATCAGTTCAAAAAATGTTTTTGACCCCGGGGCGGCCTTTGGAGCATACAGCGCTTCTAAAGCAGGAGCCCACCAGATATCAAGAATCGCTGCCCTGGAGCTTGCTGAAATAGAGGTGCGTGTGAATATGATAAATCCGGATGCGGTCTTCGGTGATAAAGAGGTTTCTTCAAAGCTCTGGGATCTTATAGGGCCGGACAGGATGAAGTCCCGGGGGCTTGATCCCGAAGGCTTAAAAGAGTACTACCGTAAAAGAAATCTTTTAAAGGTTTCTGTTAGTGCAGAACATGTGGGTAACGCAGTTGTGTTTTTTGCGAGTGAGCAAACCCCGACCACCGGGGCGACCCTGCCGGTTGACGGCGGGGTGCCTGCAGCTTCGCCGCGTTAACCGGTTGGGTTGGTTGCATTAGTTAAATTGGTCGGGTTGGTTAAATTGGCTGGGGCGGTTGGGTTGGTTAAATTAGTTTGATTGGTTGAAGTGGTTTTGGCAGTTTTAAAATTGATTCTATTTCCTTATTAACTAATAGAACTAATTCAACTAATTAGACCAATTCAACTAACTGAAAGGAATGCTATGTTTTTAAATCATGTGGCACTTGTTTGCAGTTCGGAGGAAAAAAGCGACCAGTTCTATAAGGATGTGCTTGATCTTGAAAAGTTGCAGTCAAAGGTCATTTCATCAGATCTGTCAAAAAAGATTTTTAATCTGGATAATGAGTATCAGGTGATCAATTATGGAGATGAAAACATAAGGTTTGAGATTTTTATTTCTGAAAGAAGCGATTTTGTAGAAAAAAGAGTGAGCCATGTGTGCCTTAATATCAAAGGTATGAGCCTTTTTTTGCAAAGATGTTCGGAAAACCATGTGGATATAATTAAAATACCAAAAGGAGATAATATTCTGGTGTTTATAAAAGATTATGATGAAAATCTGTTTGAAATAAAAGAAAGTATATAAGAATAACAAAAATTGGATCCCGCTTGCAGCGGGACTATAATTCTGGAATGCTGAAATTCTGGAATTAAAGGCATTTTGTCATTTTAAACAAATTTGATAACAAAAATATAAAGAGGAGATTTTAAAAATGGCAGATCTGGACGGAGTAAAAGAAGCAAAGAATTTTTACACAGACGTACCTCAAAAAACGGAAGGTTTTTTTCTCAAAGGCTCAAACTCACTTGATTGGGGGATGAAAAACAGGCTTTCCAGAATTTTTAATGCTGAATCAGGACGCACGGTTATGCTGGCTGTGGATCATGGTTATTTCCAGGGACCCACAACAGGCCTGGAGCGGATCGACCTTAACATTCTTCCTCTGGTGCCATATGCCG
>JAUXBD010000146.1 GCA_030619585.1 Desulfobacteraceae bacterium | reverse complement strand
TGGCTACGATCCGACTTCATCAGGTATGACTACGGGCTCTCCAATATATTCCTTGAGGACTGGGTGGAAACTATAAAAGAGGCAATAAGGGACAAGGGGACTGATCCTGAAAGACTATCACCCTTTATGGTTGCATCTCCCAAATTTATTACCGCCCTGCTTGATCACATTCGTGAAAAATACGGAAATGTTGAAAATTATCTTATGACAAGAGCAGGTGTTACAAGGGACATGATTTCTATTATTAAAGAGAAACTGCTTGAGTGATGTGCTCTGAAATAAAAGATTTCTCTTTTATCCGCCCTCTTTCAAAATGTCTATCATTGAGTATACCTTTTTGCGTGCGCCCTCTTTTGCCTTGTTTGCAAGAAAAAAGGCTGCATCTAGGGTCCCTTTTGAATAGATATCCCGGCCGTTTATATTGTGCGTAAAGACTAGTTCTGCTGTTTTATCCTGTGATTTCAGGGTGTATGTATGCCATGCATGCCCGTTAAGATGCTCTTCCGGTATTCCCCAATCATCTTTTTGGAACATGGGGTCGCGCTCTTTAAGTATATCACTAACTGAAAACGGTATGCCAAGCTGATTAAAATAATCTATCATGGCCTTGGCGGTTCCGCTTGTGTCCGCCTTTCCTTTTTGATGGCTCTCTTTGATTTCCAAAGAGAAATCGGAAAACAGATTGGGAAATGTTTCGGCAGCATATCGCATCATGGCCTGAAACCCCACTATCTGCTTTGCCATATTGGGTGCAATAACTGCGGGTATAAAAGATGAAGATACTGTTTCGTCCAGGGCATTCCTGTCTCCGCCGGTTGTGCCCATAACAAAAGGCAGGGCATATTTGCAGTAAAATTCAGCATTGCCGTTTACGGCTGAAGGGTGTGTATAGTCAATAGAGACAAAAAACCCCTCTTTTTCTTTAATCTCAACTATTGTGTTATCCCGAATCTCAGGCGTCAGAAGGCGGATGGACTTGGAATCGATCTTATATTCCTCCTGGGTAATATCAGGCCCGGTAAGTGATGTATCGATCAATTCAAACCTCTCGTCACACATGGCATGTTTTGCAACATTCACAGCCATATCACCAGGAATACCGTTTACCATGATTTTTGTTTTTATCAATTAGATCCCTCCGGCGTTTTTTATGTTAGATCATAATTTATTCTGGTATTGATTTAAAAGCAATAACTTTTAAATGTGATCATAAGTAAACGGGATATGTGATGTGCGATATGTTATATGGTAATGATAGAAAGTAACTTTTTATGAATCCTCTTGAAAATAGTAACTGCCTCTGGTAAACATTTTGCATCTGTAACTGGTAATATTTCCAAGGAGAAGATATGATTAAAGCAGGTGTGGTTGGTGCAAGCGGATATGCAGGGGCAGAACTTGTGAGGATACTGTCCGGGCATTGTGATGTTGAACTGACAACAATTACATCACGCCAGTATGCTGGAACCGCTTTTGCCGAAATCTACCCGGCAATGTCCGGGAAAATTGATCTTGTGTGCGAGGAGTTTAATGTAAAAAACTTTTGCAGCAAGGTGGATGCTGTTTTTACAGCACTGCCCCATAAACTGCCCATGGATATCGTGCCGGAATTTATCAAAAAAGGTAAGAAAGTGATAGACCTGTCTGCGGATTTCCGGTTTCAAGATGCGTCAAGGTATGAGTCTTGCTACCAGCCCCACACATCAAAGGACCTGCTTGAAAAAGCGGTTTACGGTCTTTGTGAAGTATATCTTAAACAGATAAAATCCGCTGACCTCGTTGGAAATCCGGGATGTTATCCCACAAGCGTTCTCCTGCCGCTTGTGCCTTTACTGAAGTCCGGATTTATAGATGAAACAACCATAATTGCGGATTCAAAATCAGGTGTAAGCGGTGCTGGAAGATCACTTTCACTTACAACACATTTTTGTGAAGTCAATGAGTCGTTTAAGGCCTATAATGTGGTCCAGCACAGGCATTGTCCGGAGATGGAAGATGTGCTTAGCATTGAAGCGGAAAAGCAGGTAAACATAACATTTGTCCCCCACCTTCTTCCCGTGTCAAGGGGGATTCTTACAACCATCTATGCAAAACTGAAAAAAGATGCAGGTAACGAAGATATACGAAACTGTTTAAAATCATTTTATTCAGGACGGCCCTTTATTCGAGTCTGTCCTGAAGATCGCCTTCCAGACATCTCAAATGTCCGTGGAACAAATTACTGTGATATCGGTGTAAGGATTGACAGGCAAAACAACCGCCTGATTCTGATATCTGCCATCGACAACCTTGTAAAGGGCGCTGCTGGCCAGGCAGTTCAGAATATGAATATAATGTTTGGGCTTGATGAGACAAAAGGGCTTGATAATGTTCCCTTTCCCATCTAAAATGATATCAATCAATTATATATTTATTGGCCGCATATTAACGCATATTAACGCGGATAAATTAATTAAAAATCTGAGATTATCTGCGTTTATCTGTGTCCTAAAAAATATCAAAAAACCTGCGCGGCAGCGCGCTACCTTTATGCAATTTTATTTATAATTCAATAACGTTTTTAAAAAGGAGATTAAAAAATGACCGCAAAACTAATCAAAGGTACAGAGATCCGTGAGGAGATTTTAGAGGAAATTACCGCTGAGGTTGCCAAGATAAAAGAGGAGCATGGCGTTGTCCCTGGACTTGTGACAATCCTTGTGGGTGAAAGTCCAGCCTCAATATCTTATGTGACCCTCAAAATAAAGACAGCTCACCGTGTGGGTTTTAAGGAGATCCAGGATTCCCAGCCAGTGGATATATCTGAAGATGATCTTCTGGCACTTATCGATAAATACAACAAAGATGAATCAATTAACGGAATCCTTGTCCAGCTTCCTTTGCCAAAGCAGATCAATGAGAAAAAAGTTCTAAACGCGATTGATCCTGACAAGGATGTGGATGGTTTCCATCCTGTAAATGTAGGCCGTCTTATGATTGGCGGTGATGAGGTGAGGTTTCCTCCGTGCACGCCGGCAGGTATACAGGAGATGATTATAAGAGCCGGTGTTGAGACAAGCGGAGCTGAAGTTGTTGTTGTGGGTCGTTCGAATATTGTTGGAAAGCCTATTGCCAACATGATGCTGCAAAAGGGTGATGGCGCTAACTCAACTGTAACAGTTGTGCATACTAGAACAAAAAATATGGATGAACATTGCAAACGTGCAGATATTCTTATCGTGGCAGCAGGAGTACCTGATCTTGTAAAGCCGGAATGGATAAAACCGGGCGCCTGTGTAATAGATGTGGGGGTTAACAGGGTAGGTGAAAAACCCAGCGCAAAAGATCCCAGCAGGATGGTTGCCATACTGAAAGGTGATGTTGATTTTGAGGCGGCAAAAGAGATTGCCGGAAGTATAACCCCTGTGCCGGGAGGCGTTGGGCCCATGACCATCACCATGCTTATGAAAAACACTCTTAAATCACTTAAGTTCAAGTTGGGTATGAATTAGATCTTACATAAAGGGGAGACCCAAACATGTCTCCCCTTTGTCTGTTTAAAACATCCAGTAATTCTTGACAGTTTCAACCAAAGCGTGATATTTTCAGAAAATATTTTATTTACTTTTAAAAAGATAGTTGTCTTACTTATTTAAATGAAAAAAAAGACCGGTATTTTCAGTCGTCAAATCAGCCATGGTGCTTTTTCTAAAGGAAAAAAGCGTTTGAACAAACACTCTTCAATGAAAAAAAGGGTAACCTACTATGGATAAAAAAATCACCTTTATTATAGCGGGCAATGCAGGATCTTCCATCAAACAGACAACTATTTCCAAAACCCACTTAACTTCATTGTTTTTTGTTTTTATAGCAGGTCTTATTGTTACCGGCTATTTTGCCTATGATTACATTAATTTAAAATTCACAGCCCTGAATATAAAAGAAATTGAGAGCAGGGCCTTTAGCCGGCAGCAAGAAATAGAAAGTCAGCGAAAACAGATAAAGTTCTTTGCAAATGAGTGGTGTTTCACTGAGTAGTTGAAAGCAGCTTTCTAATTTTGAAAAATAATCTTCGGCTTGTAACTCACCGAATTGTTTGAAACCATATATGTATATTCCAATTAGATCATTATCGGCTTCTTTTGTAAGTTTATAGCTCATATTTAGTCAGTTGAGCCTTTGAACGTGCCTCTTTTAAAATATCAAGCATAGAGCGGTCACTGATACCACTTTCAATACCTTTGCTGATGGCTTGTTGCAGTACTTTTATTTGTTCTCGATTCTGCTGGTCACGACGAATGAGATCACGGACGTAATCACTGGCATTACCATATTGGCCACTTCTAACCTGTGTTTCAACCCAGACTTTCATAGGGTTTGGGAGGGATACATTCATTGTTGCCATATTGCTTGCCTTTAAAAAGCTGTTGTACTACCCTAATTATGGCAAACATTGACAGATTTTGTCAATTATATTGAATGATATTATAAAATTACTGGATCAGTTCTACATATCTTTAACACCCTAAGCTGGCAAAGCCAGAACAAAAAAGGAAATTTGGAAAAGTTGGATAATTCAAAATCAATAGTATATCAAGTTAATATAGCTCTTATCAAAAATCCTAAAATTTGGAGGATGATGATTATTCCTCAGAATTATACCCTTTCTGATTTACACATATCCATTCAATGCGTTATGGGATGGTCTAACATCCATATGTATGAATTTAAAATATTTAACAATGATAATAATAGAGAAATAATTATTGGTATTCCAGATGATGAATATCCATCTTCAGAAGGATTTTTAGATAGTCGAACCACAAATATTTCAAAGATCTTTAATGAAAACACAAGAAATGCTAGGCATATATATGATTTAGGTGACTACTGGGAACATTTTCTTGAAATAAAGAAAGTTCATCTCAAGTATGAAGATACTCTTTTACCAAAATGCAACGGTGGTAATGGAACTTGTCCTCCAGAGAATATTGGTGGGTGGGATGGATATAATTATCAAAGAAAACTAGAACAACAAATACTATTAGATGAGGCTCCAAGGTCATTTTTTGTTGATACAGAACATCAAGGATATAAAAACAAGTTCAATAAAAAAGATTTAGTTTTCTGGAAAATCCCTATGAACAAGAATGCTTTGCAACCCTCACCACAAGAATGTGAGCTTTGGTTGAGACGCTTATTACTGGGTGATATAAAGAAAAAAGATGTGGTAAATAAGTTGTGTTCAAAAATTCCTGTGCAAGATATAAAGGATCTGTATCAGATAATT
>JAUXBD010000354.1 GCA_030619585.1 Desulfobacteraceae bacterium | reverse complement strand
AGAGCTTTTAAGCCGATTCGATTTCTCAGATTCTACCCGGCTTAAAAACCTACTTCTAGAGTACAGGGCCGGCCTGGAATCAAGTGTCGTGCAAAACGGCCACATGTATGCTATTTCACTTGCGTCTAGAAATTTTTCAATATCATCAACCCTTAGTGAAAACTGGAACGGCATCCACCGCCTCAAAACAGTAAAAGAGCTGACCACTGATCTTTGTGACGAAAAACTTTGCAGTATATCTGATAATCTACAAAAAATTGCCGCAAACCTTATAAACCAAAACAACATTAAAATTGCCCTGGTTGGAGAAGAGAGAACACTTAATGACGGCATCTCCTATGCAAGATCGATACAGCAGGCAATTGAAAAGGGGGATGGATCATTAAAAAAGAAAGGCACTTTCCCCCCGCCTAATATTGATGCCGGCAACAAGATCCCCTTTGAAGGTTGGAGTACATCTTCTGCTGTCTCCTTTGTGGCAAAAAGCTTCAAAACCGTTCGCATGGACCATGAAGATGCACCTGTATTGACAGTGATAAACAAGATATTAAAATCAATGTATCTGCACACTGAAATCAGGGAAAAAGGCGGGGCCTACGGAGGTTTTTCAACGTATAATCCGGAAGACGGGATATTTTCTTTTGCATCCTACAGAGACCCGCATATTTTTTCCACTTTGAAAGTGTTTGACGGGGTTCCCGCATTTATTAAGTCCGGCAAATACAATGATGAGGATATCAAGGAGGCGATCCTTCAGGTTGCTTCTGATATTGACAAACCGGACACGCCGGGCACAGCTGCCAGGAAGGCCTTTTTCAGGAAAATAGTTTCTTTGTCTGACGAAGCTAGAAGCAGGTACAAAAATCAGGTGCTTTCAACGACTAAAGACCGTGTTATGGAGGTTGCAAAAAAGTATTTTGATAATGACGATTCAGGCCATGGGGTTGCTGTGATATCCGGCGAAGACTTGTTGAAAAATGCCAACAAAAAACTAAAAGACAGGCCCCTTGAGCTGTTCAAGATTTAATACTGCTGGAGCGAAGCGACACATTAACTTTAGGCACTTCAAACTTCTTCATCTACTCAAGCGTCCTCTTCAAATCCTCTTTTTGCTCCCTGGTAATCGTCTCTCCTGCTGCTGCAATATCAACGGTATACCGGCCGAGTATTTTATAAAGATCAAGCATGTTCGGTGTTTTTTCCCTGATTTTGCCGATATGTCTTTCAACTGTCTCAACATCTCCCCTGGCAATCGGTCCGGTCAAGGCTTTTATGGCCCCCACATTTTCAATATTTGAAAGAGTTCCCTGTATAAGAGGATTTAACACCTTAAAGGCATCTTCATTTGAAACTCCTGCCTCTTTGATAAGTTTTAATGCAAGGTCCTGCACAGTCACAAGATAGTTTGAGGCAACCACTGCTGCTGCATGGTACAGGATCTTTGCCTCTGTTTTTATGGTCAATAGCGTTGATTCGAGATCTGTTGCCATCTTTCTTGCAGCATTCACGGCAGCAGCATCTCCCTCTGTTGAAACAATAATTCCCTTAAATGTATTGCCTGAACTTTCGGCAGAAAAACTCTGCAGCGGATGCATTGATCCTATGCTTGCATTGCATTGTTTTGCCGATGACAAAATGGTTGACGGATGTGCGCCGCTACAGTGGAGCACTATGCTATTGCTGCCAAATCCCTTTTTTTGAGCTATCTGATCGCACACTTGGGTTATGACACCGTCGGGTGTGGTTATAAAAACAATATCGGCATCTTTGGTTATCTCCCAGGAAGTTTGGGAGAAATTCTTTATGCCGAATTTTTCTGCTGCTTTCTTAACAGACTCCTTTGTTTTACAGGACAATCCACTTAGTCTGTAACCCACATCGGTAAGGTGCTTACCGAAAGCGGTACCCACCCTGCCGCAACCCACAATGGCAAAACTTGGTCTCATGATTAAATGTCCGTTGTTTGTTGTTTATAGTGTTTAATAACAATGCTCTTTTGCCGGGAACTTTCCAGCCTGCACTTCTTGAACGTAATCAGCCATCCCCTTTCTTGCATCTTCACCAAGGCTTGCATACTGTTTTACAAATTTTGCAACATGCCGAAGGTTAAGCCCTAAAAGATCGTGAAGCACAAGAATCTGACCATCGCAAAAGGGACCCGCGCCTATTCCAATAGTGGGTATGGTTAGTTTCTCTGATATCTTCTTTGCAATATCACTGGGAATACCCTCCATTACAACTGAAAAAGCGCCGGCTGACTGCACCTCAAGAGCATCTGCCATCAGGCGATCCTCCCCCCTTTGCACCTTGTAACCACCCATCTGGTGTACGGACTGGGGAGTAAGGCCGATATGGGCCTGCACGGGAATTCCTGCTGTTGAAATGGCTTTTATGAGTTTGCTTACTGTAACGCCCCCCTCAAGTTTAACTGCTGCTGCACCGCCCTCCTTTATCAAGCGGCCTGCATTAAAGACAGCATCTTTCGTACTTATCTGGTATGACATAAAAGGCATATCCCCTACAACCAAAGCGCTTTCTGCAGCCCTTGCCACTATCCTCGTGTGGTATACCATCTCATCCATTGTAACAGGCAGGGTATTGGCCACCCCCTGAACAACCATCCCAAGAGAATCTCCCACAAGGAGCATGTGTATACCGGATTCATCGGCCATTTTCGCAAAGGGGTAATCATAGGCTGTAAGT
>JAUXBD010000295.1 GCA_030619585.1 Desulfobacteraceae bacterium | reverse complement strand
TCTTAAATTGCATGTATATTGACATATTAAAATGATTTGTTTTATTGTAAATATTATTGTATAAAAGACGATTGTAGATTTAATAGGGAAATAGGCGGAGGCTTTTGTTATTTAGGCTTCCGCTTGTGTTTTTTTGTATAGAGAAAAGGAGATTGACAGGAGATGAGTAAAAAGAAAGATCAAAAAAAAGAAAAACCCATAGAGAAGATGACCGCCAAAGAGCTAAGAGAAGCGGCCATGGAGCTACCCGAGATTGCCGGAGCACATGGAATGAACAAAGCGGAGCTTGTCAGTGCCATAAAGAAGGCAAAGGGAATTGAAGATGATAATTCCAAAAGCAAGGACGCTTCAATACGTGAGGTAAAAGTGAAGATAAAGGAACTGAAGATAAAACGTGAGGCTGCCTTGAAAGGTGAAGATGCCAAAACGGCTACTATGTTAAGACGCCGCATAAGCAGGTTGAAGAGAAAGACCCGGTCGGCAGCGTAAACTGGTGGTTTATACGGGTTAGGTTTTGATTATGAAACCTCTTTTAAAAAACTTGATCCAATCTTTCTTAGAATCCCTATCCTCGGAAAAGGGATACTCAAAGAACACCATACGAGCCTATGGCCAGGACCTTAAGGAGTTTACGTCTCTTTTAGAGGAAAATCTCGGGCAAAAGAAGGATGATGTAGCATTAAAGGATGTTGACCCTCTGGCCATAAGGGGTTATCTGGGTTTTTTGCATAAAAAAAGGAATAAAAAAAGCTCAATAGCACGAAAGCTGTCTGCTGTACGCTCTTTTTTCAAATACCTTGTAAAATACCAGATGGCTGAGGACAATCCGGCAGCTTCCGTGCTTACACCAAAGCAGGAAAAGGTGATTCCCGGTTATCTGTCTGTTGATGACATGTTCAGGCTTCTCGATTCAATTAAGACAGAGACCCTGCTGGGTCAAAGAAATTGTGCTATTTTTGAGACCCTTTACTCAACCGGGATACGTGTTTCAGAGCTTTCCGGGCTGGATGTTTCAGATGTGGATTTTTCAGGCAAAATGATTAGTGTGATTGGAAAGGGAAACAAACAGAGGCTTGTGCCTGTGGGGAAAAGAGCCATTTCGGCAATAAAAGAATACAGGCAAAGGCTTGTGGAGGAAAAGGGGAAAGGTGCCGGCACAAAAAGCGGCGCTGTCAAAAAAGAGGGCGCGCTGTTTTTAAATAAAAATAACGGCCGGCTTACATCCAGGTCTATAGGCAGGATACTTGAAAAAACAGCAAAGGAGTGCGGGCTTCTTGTGCCTGTTTCGCCACATAGCCTGAGACATACATATGCAACACACATGCTTGACGCAGGGGCTGATCTCAGGTCTGTGCAGGAGCTTTTGGGTCATGAAAGCCTTTCAACCACTCAGAAATATACACATGTGGCAATAGACAGGTTGATGAAGATATATGACAGGGCTCATCCCAGGCACTGATGAGAAAATGGGGATTTAAAATGGCGGATTTTCACGGGACAACGATTCTGGCTGTTAGAAGAAAGGGGAAAGTGGCTGTTGCAGGTGACGGCCAGGTCACCCTTAATTCAACTGTTATAAAGCATCATGCAAAAAAGGTGAGAAGGATCTTCAATGATAAGATTATCGTGGGGTTTGCAGGCGCAACTGCCGATGCCTTGAATTTTTCTGAACGTCTTGAACAAAAACTGGAGAGATTTAACGGCAACCTGACAAGAAGCGCAGTGGAGCTGGCAAAGGACTGGCGCACAGATAAATATTTAAGACGTCTTGAAGCTATGATGATAGCCGTGGATGAGTCAAAAATGTTTCTTTTGTCAGGAAACGGTGATGTTATTGAACCTGATGATGACCACATAGGCATAGGTTCCGGAGGCGTAGTGGCACAGGCCGCCGCCGCGGCCCTTCTGAAACATACGGATCTTGATGCAAAGAGTATTGTCAAAGAGGCAATGGCAATTGCAGCGTCAATATGCGTATATACAAATGATACAGTGACAATTGAAGAGATGTGAGTGGATAACAGACGCTTACTGTAAGTGTCTATGACTTGATTGAGAATCGGATAAAAACCATGAGTGATTTAAAACCAGCTGAGATAGTAAAAGAACTTGATAAATATATAATAGGCCAGGGCAAGGCAAAACGCTCTGTTGCCATTGCATTAAGGAATAGATGGCGAAGGCGACATGTCCCTGAAGATCTTCGCGATGAGATTGCGCCGAAAAACATTATTCTCATCGGTCCCACAGGTGTGGGAAAGACCGAGATAGCAAGAAGGCTTGCCAGACTTACGGATTCTCCTTTCTATAAAGTTGAAGCCTCCAAATTTACCGAAGTCGGGTATGTGGGCAGGGATGTTGAGTCCATGATAAGGGATCTACTTGAACTTACTGTAAACAAAATTAAAGCAAGAGAAAAAGAAGGTGTAAAAGAAAAAGCCCGGCAGATCGCAGAAGAGAGAATGCTTGACCTTCTTTTGCCAAAATCAAATGAATCCCAGCCGGCTAAGCACGAAGATACAAAAGAGGCTCAGTTTGGACTTGTAAAAGATGTTGTCAATGGCTCACACTCCACACGGGAGAAGCTCAGGAGCATGCTTCGGGATGGAAAACTGGACAGTAGATATGTTGATCTCGATGTTTCGGACCGCAGCATACCTGTGGTGGAGATATTTTCCAACGCCGGTATGGAGGAGATGGGGATTAATATGAAGGATATGTTCGGCAGCATGATTCCAAAAGGCTCAAAGCACCGCAAGGTAAAAGTGCCGGAGGCAATGGAGATGCTGGCCCAGGAGGAGGCCCAGGGACTTGTTGATATGGAGAAGGTGGTTAAAACAGCCATTGAGAATGTGGAACAGTTCGGCATTATTTTTCTTGACGAGATCGACAAGGTGGCAGGGGGAAAGGGAGGCCACGGTCCTGATGTGTCAAGGGAAGGTGTTCAAAGGGACCTTCTTCCAATTGTGGAAGGATGCACGGTCACAACCAAGTACGGATCGGTTAAACAGTTTTTTGCCGGAGTAATAGAGGGAACAAATTCAAAAACAGGTGATTTGGGAAAGCCCGGCATAATTCATTCCGGTTGACAAAAAAGGGACAGGTAAGATATCTACAGATACGATTTTAAAAGGAGGAAACATGTCAGAAATGATCGCTTACTGTGGATATCGCTGTGATAAATGCGACACCTTTATCGCAACCCGGAATGATGATAATGCCATGAGGCAGAAAATAGCCGATGACTGGACAAAGAAGTTCAGCATGG
>JAUXBD010000239.1 GCA_030619585.1 Desulfobacteraceae bacterium | reverse complement strand
GCGGTGAAAAGAGGCTTGTCTCCCTTGCAACTGTCCTTGCCATGGAACCTGATGTCCTGCTTCTTGATGAACCCACAACCGGTCTGGACAACAGTACAAAAACAAAACTTATTGATGTGCTGACAAATCTGGATCTTTCATATGTGGTAATCTCCCATGAGTTTGATTTTGTTGATGCAATAACAGATAATGTTTATACAATGGATAAGGGAAGAATCATCAAGGATGACGAGCTACATATGCATAAACATAAACATGTGCATATGCTTGGCAAACAACCCCACAAGCATGTTTAAAATACAAAACGCACATTTTTAAACCGCATTCATCAAATCTTCAATCTCATCAGCTTCTATGGGTATCTCTCTTGTCAGATCAATTGGATTATCCTTGGTGATCAGGATATCGTTTTCCAGTCGAATACCAATGGCCTCTTTTGGTATGTAGATTCCGGGCTCACATGTAAACACCATGCCAGGTTCAAATTTACGATATCTATTGCCAAAATCGTGGGGATCAAGTCCCAGATGGTGGGAAGCGCCGTGCATGAAATATTTCTTGTACAAAGGTTTGTCTTCAGGTTGGCCATTAACTTCTTTTGCATCTATCAGTCCCAGGTTGATCAACTCTTTTTCCATGAGCACACCAACATCTTTATTATACTGGAGCAGGGTGTTGCCGGGCTTAAGCATTTGTATGGCCCCTTTCTGGACCCTTAATACTGCATTGTAAATCTCTTTTTGCCGTTTGGTAAAGCATCCGCCCACAGGAATCGTGCGGGTAACATCAGATGCATAAAGGGCATATTGGGCTCCAAGGTCTGTCAAGAGAAGGTCGCCGTCGTTGCACTGCTGATCGTTTTTTACATAGTGCAGTATACATGTGTTTTTTCCTGAGGCCACAATTGAGGAAAAGGCAGGGCCGTTTGAGCGGTTTTTTATAAACTCATGAAGAATCTCAGCTTCTATCTCATATTCCCATACGCCCGGCTTTACAAATTTTAAAAGGCGGTAAAACGCTTTTTTTGTGATTTCAACGGCCTGTTGTATAAGCTCTACTTCTGCAGGTGATTTTACTGCGCGAAGATGGTGCATGATAGGTGCAAGGCGCTCATATCTGTGAAGCGGGAATTTTTCCATGCACCATTTGACGAAACGCATGTCACGGGTTTCAACCATATCTTGAGCACGAATGTGTTCGTTTGTATTAAGATAGATGTGGTCACATTCAAAAACCAGAGATTTTAATATCCCTTCAAACTCATGAGTGAACCGAACTGTTTTGATGCCAGAAATATCCCCGGCCTCCTCTTTTGTATATTTATGCCCCTCCCAGATTATTGTTTCCTCTCTGGCCTCTCTTAGAAATAGTATCTCTCTATCTTTTTCCTCCTTTGCGTCCGAAAATATAACGAGTATACTTTCCTCCTGATCGATGCCGCTTAAATAAAATATGTCTGTATTCTGCATAAACGGAAAACAGCCATCCGCACTTGTTGGCATAATGTCATTGGAGTTAAAAACAGCAATAGATCCGGGCTTGAGCCTTTTTGCAAGATTTTTACGGTTATTGATAAACAGGGTTTTGTCGATAGGTGAATATTTCATTTTTTAAAATCTTTCCAATAAAGTATTGTTAGATATTTCAGGACTCAACAGCTGAAGAAGCATAACCGTTTATCGAATTGCAGGCAAGAGCAAATTGTTGATATATGACATCAGTGCTAACGACGCTTATAATTACACTCTTATACTTATGACTTATTGCTGCTTGCTTTTAGATATGTTAAAAGTGTTTTTCGTGTTCATGGTTATTTATATAAAGTAATTAAAAAAACAGGAGGTTAATATGAGGAAATCACAAACATTTATGGCTGCCAAAGTAGCCCCTACTGTTTTTTTCTTAAACGTATCTTTTCAGCCCTAAAATGGGCTGTTTAAGGCAAATAAACAGCCTTGTTTTTAAACTCATGCTTTGATTTTAGTGGGTCTACCTTGGTCCGATCTATTTTCCTATCTGAATTGTGATTTTTTGACTACACGACAGTTCTATTCTCTCATTGATTTTTCTTTAATCTTATTTCCATAACTTTGTGTTTTTCATATAGTTTTTCAATGTTATTCAGGTATTCCGGCTTAAATCGGGAAAACCTGCTCATACGAAGTAACATCATCATCTGTCTCCCTTGTGTATGGTCTGTGATCGTGTCAGACACTTCCAGTATAACTTTCTGGATATCTTCTTCCAGATTCGTCCGGAAAACGATTATCGTAAGTAGAAACCCAGGCGAATTAAACTGAGTGTTTAGTTTCTGCCCCAGCTGTGGATTATGTGTAATAAGGGTTTTGTATGCGTATCGCTGTATAATGCAGGCATCTACCTGCCCAAAGAAAACAGGTAGTACAATTTGCGACGTTTTAATACCTCGTTTGATTGAGTTAAAAGTAGGCACTTTCTGGTAGTGAGCGTTCAAGAAGCATGGTGTCGAGCCACATCAAAGCGATGTCTCCACTAATTCCTTCATCTACGATGATTTGTTTGTTACGTAATTGTTGAAGTGTTTCAATTTTTTTACTTCCATTTGTCAACAACGCATAATTGGTCTCTGGATTTTCACCTATAACAGATACGAATGCGGGTTTTACGTTGATCTTATGTCGAACTTCCAGATAATCAAGAATTGTCATCGCCAGCATATCGAGCTTTCCCTTTTTAAGTCTTTCGAGAGCGGTGTCCAAATCTGTAAAAGCATCACTTGTAGATTTGTATTCAGGTAATTTCTTTTCCACCATCCTTCCAAGCAATAATCCCAGAGCCACCTTGGCATCCTCCGTATCAATGCCAAAAAGGGCGTTTTCAACATAGCCTATACGCAGAATATTGTTATTTGTTGCGGCAGCAGTTCCTGTTCTTGATAAAAAACAAATACTTATCAAACAACAACATATATAACAAATTTTCATACTATCTTTCATCATAAGTGTCTTTTCTCACGTTTTTTAACTATTCAGACACAATTTTCGACTAACAATTGTCTGATACATATATATTCAGCATATTTTTACTCCTTAACTATCATAACCAACAAACCCCGCAGTTAGCTTTATAGGGCGATTAATATATTTTCAATTCTTCTTAAAAGTCTGATATCCTGTTGTTTTTATCAATAGACGGCATTGGGATTTCATTATGAACTGTCAAATAGAAAATTAAAGAGCGGGCTTGTGATTTTTCCAGAACTATGGAACGTCCCAAATGAAACATTTCCTTTGAAAAAAATAAAGCGGTCGATCTGTGTTCATAGATAAACCGCTTCAATAAAACCTCTCTATATTGCGTCTTTTAGTGCTTTACCTGCTTTGAATTTTACAGCATTGCTTGCTTTGATTTTTAAAGCTTCTCCAGTTTGGGGATTACGCCCTGTTCTGGCTTTACGGTGGACTTTCGAAAATGTTCCGAAACCAACCAGTGTAACTTTCCCATCTTTTTTCTTCAGAGTTTTTGTAATACCGTCTGTTAATGAGTTAAGTGCCGTTGCAGCTGCCGCTTTGGATATGCCTGCCTCCTTTGCCATTTTTTCTACCAGTTCTGCTTTTGTCATTGATCCGCCTTGTTTTGAATGGATTAATATTAATGAAATGCTTTAATTATAGCTCTCTACGGCAGGTTGTCAGCTATGTCAATTGAAAACCAAATCATCACATCAATTATTTCAGTGTTATGGGATCTAAACTGCTTGAGCAGGGAACTTCTTAGGAGGTTTGAATAGCCTTTATCACAGCAATCTGCTGTTTCAACCGCTTACCACTTGAACATCAAGACCACAATATGTCATTTTTCCGAGAAAGAATAAAAAGCAATACATTTTATATATTAAGGACGTTTTTCGGCAGATACTACTATTTTTGACTTTAAG
>JAUXBD010000128.1 GCA_030619585.1 Desulfobacteraceae bacterium | reverse complement strand
TCGGCTTCAGCAGTTACATCATCAGCAATGGGGACCTTAGATGCAAGCTCAGCCTGTTGACTGGTAATAAGTTTTTGTTCAAGAAGCTGGTTGAGGATCTTTTCAGGAGCCGGCTCCATGAACTTTGTTGCCACCTCCCTTCTTGACACTTTTGCTATGATTTTATTTTTAATTATGATTTTGTTTCGGGAATCAAGCTCAAGGCCTGAAACACGATAATATACAACAGACGGTGTTAAATTTATAAATGCTGCCGCCTCCACACAGTGAACACCGTACTTCAGGTACAGATCAACAGCCGCTCTTTCAAGGGCCGGTTCGCTTGGGCTGTGGATAAGGTTAAAAGCATAGGGGCCCAAAGGTAGCTCTTTTTGTATCGTGTGGATCGCATTTTCTATACGTTCAGGAGTGAGTCCGCCTGCGCCGAAGGAACCAAGAATTCCATTTTTTCCAAGGGTAATTATCATCTCTTCTGAAGCAATTCCGTTTGCCATGGATCCTGTATAATAGGAAAATTTAGTTCTGTAATTTTTTTTAAAGTCAGGGTCACCAAGCTGATCAGGTCCAAGAGGCGGTGCAATTGCAATTACTTGCGGCCCTGGTTCGGTATTATCTGTTCCCATGCATGAGCCGGTGTTGCTAACACCTATACCTTTTGTATCTTTAACAATAAAACACGGGTTTTTCAGATCCAACAGCCTGGATTTAATGCCCTGCTCATCATATACAATCGATTCTTTTTCAACTTTCCATCCTTTTGCAAGGAAGCTGGAAGTCCCTGAAAATCCAATTGTGCCTGAGGTCATAATCTAACTCCTATAATCATAAATATGAATTTTAACATTCGAGACTATGCCTTAATTTTCATTATGATTCAACCAATAAAATATTACCAATAGATAACAGATAAAAGTACTTGAGCTGAAGCGTATTTTTAGGTAGAACACGGTGTGACTCAAATAAGGGTATAAAATATAGCACATGTCCTTATATTTGAATCCATAATTCCTGCATTAGCACTGTTCAGTCTTAAAAGGTGACAGATGACGGCATATTTTGTAAGACGCTTTTTTTTGATTTTACCCACGTTTTTCGGGATCACCATTATGGTTTTTATCATAACCAGGTTTGTTCCCGGCGGGCCGATTGAGCGGATGATTTCAGAGTATCAGATGCAAAGCCTTGCATCCGGCAACACAACAACGTCTTCCGCCACCGAGCAGAGCCAGCCATTATCAGAAGATCAGATCGAACAACTAAAGAAGTATTACGGTTTTGACAAGCCTGTTCTTGTGAGTTACTTCCTATGGCTGGGCAAAGTCCTGAAAGGTGATCTGGGAAGATCCACACGCTACTACGACCCGGTGTGGGATATGATTAAAGAACGAATACCCATATCTCTTTATTTTGGAATTATAACCATGGTGCTGATTTACGGTGTGTGCATCCCCTTAGGAATTGCAAAAGCTATTAGACATAAAAGTTCATTTGACAACATATCCTCATTAATTGTTTTTATCGGATATGCCATTCCCGGATGGGTTGTGGGTGTTTTACTTCTTGTCCTGTTTGGATCACACTGGGGAATATTCCCCCTTGGAGGGCTTGTTAGTGAAGATTTCGAAGAGTTTACCATCTTTGCCAAGCTGGTAGATATTGTATGGCACACGGCACTTCCACTTTTGGCCTATCTTATGGGTTCATTTACAGTTATGACTTTTTTAATGAAAAACACGCTTATGGACAACTTGTCCTCTGACTATGTGCGCACAGCCATTGCAAAAGGACTTGATTTTAAAAAAGCTGTTTTCAGGCACGCTCTTAGAAACAGCCTGATACCAATAGCAACAAGCTTTGGGAATAATATCTCCATTATACTAACAGGTTCATTTCTTATTGAGAAAGTTTTCAATATTAACGGAATGGGGCTTTTGGGTTATGAATCTGTTGTTGATAGGGATTATCCTGTAGTGATGGGTGTGCTTGTTATATCTTCACTACTTTTTATGGTTGGTAATATTTTGTCTGATATTTGTGTTGCTGTAGTTGATCCCAGGGTACAGTTCGAATAAAACAGGCCTTATGCTAATTAAGATTAATCCATTAACCTTACAAAAGATCCACCGTTTTAAGTCCATAAAGCGTGGCTATTACTCTTTTATAATATTTGTGCTGCTGATGGCTGTTTCCATTTTTACTGAATGCCTTGTAAATAAACGCGCCCTTATTGTTCACTATGAGGGGAGAACTTACTTCCCAATATATGGCGACATGATTCCGGGGCGAGCTTTTGATCTCGAGTATGATTATGAGACAAATTACAGGGATCTTGCCAAACGTTTCAAGGCAGAAGACAGTGGAGACTGGATATTGATGCCCTTGATACCTTTTGATGCATATGAAAATGATTTAAAAGATGGTTTTTACCCGCCTTTCCCGCCATCAATAAAGGAAAAACATTACCTGGGGACCGACACCATAGGCCGGGATATTCTTGCAAGGCTTGTTTATGGATTCAGGATTGCTATTTTTTTCTCTTTAATTCTTCTTATGGTTAACTATTTTATCGGTGTCAGTATCGGAAGTGCCATGGGGTACCTGGGCGGCAAGTTTGACCTGTTTTTCCAAAGGATTATTGAAATCTGGTCCAATGTTCCTTTTTTATATGTAATAATAATTGTATCTTCAATTGTTGTGCCTAATTTTCTTACGCTGGTTCTCATAATGGCAATTTTCGGATGGATGGGTATGACATGGACCATGAGGACGGTAACTTATAAAGAGAAAGCAAGGGAATATATAATTGCTGCAAGGGTTATGGGTGCTTCTACCCCTAGAATAATATTCAAACATATTATCCCCAATACAATTGCCATAATAGTAACTTTTGCTCCATTTTCAATTTCAAACGGAATCGTTGCTCTTACAGCCCTTGACTATCTCGGATTCGGCCTTCCTCCACCAACCCCTTCCTGGGGAGAACTTCTATCCCAGGGGTGGTCAAACATGGATGCCTGGTGGATTGCAGGGTCTGTTGTGGTGGCCATGATTGTCACCTTGACGATTGTTACTTTTATCGGTGAAGCTGTCAGGGAGGCTTTTGATCCAAAAATGCACACTACATATGAGTAGTTCGGTATTGTTTCAGTTTGGAGGAAAGGAGTTATGATGAAAGGATTTCACTTGTTTTCGTTTAATACTTTATATTTGATTATTGCAGTTGCCTTTTTAATAGTGCCGGTTGATTCTATGACTCTTGCTGAAGAGATTCCCAAGGATATAAAATGGCTGTCAAACACCCATGATCCGGTTTTTGCCTCCCCCGATGCAAAAAAAGGCGGTACGCTGCACTCTGCTGTAATGAGTTTTCCGCTCACGTTTCGTGTTGTGGGGCCTGATTCAAACAGTAGTTTTAGAAGCGCTATATTGAGCAACCAGCTTGGACTTATAGGAATTCATCCCAACACGGAAAACATCATTCCTGAGCTTGCTACCCACTGGGCTTTTGCAAAAGACAAAAAGACCATGTATTTCAGATTAAATAAGAAGGCCAGGTGGTCTGACGGAAAACCGGTAACTGCAGATGACTTCGCTTATACACTGGAGTTCATGCGGTCAAAGCATATAGTTGCGCCCTGGTATAATGATTATTATACAAATGAGATTGAAAAAGTTGTTGTTTACGATGACTATACCCTGGCAGTGGTGGCAACCAAAGCGCAGCCTGACCTGCATTTGAGAATCGGGCTTAATCCTACGCCAAGGCACTTTTATGGCGAACTTGATAATGAGTTTGTAAACAAATACAACTGGAAAATTGTTCCAAACACAGGGCCATACCAGATTTCAGATTTCCAAAAAGGAAAGTTAGTGAAGTTTAAAAGAAAAAAAGAGTGGTGGGCAACTAATCTTTATTATTTTAAAAACCGGTTTAATGTGGATAAAGTGATCTATACTGTGGTGAGGGATTACAACATTCAATGGGAGTATTTCAAAAAAGGGAAGATCGATATTTTTGATATAACTTTACCTAAATATTGGCACGCTAAAACAAAAATGCTTTCAGTTGAAAATGGTTATATAAACAAAATATGGTTTTTCAACGACACCCAGCGGTCGGGTCAGGGAATGTGGCTGAATCAGGACAAAGAGATATTCAAGGATAAAAATGTCAGGTATGCATTTGCCCATGCAATGAATATAAACAAGGTGATTAAAAATGTCCTCAGAAACGATTATTACAGACTTGAGCACGGTTTTGTGGGGTATAGCAGGTATTCCAACAACAACATAAAAGCAAGAAGATTTGACCTTGAACAGGTCGATCTTTACATGAAAGAATCGGGCTGGAAACGTGGATCAGGAGGGATATGGGAAAAGGATGAAAAGCGGTTTTCCGTAAATGTGAGCTATCATTTTGATGAGCACACGCCAAGGCTGGTTGTGTTGAAAGAGGAGGCAAAAAAGGCCGGTATTAAGCTTAAACTTCAAAAGCTGGATCAGTCTTCTGCCTATAAAAAAGTTATTGAAAAAAAACACGATGTGGCATGGATGGGTTGGAGCACATCCCTTCGTCCACAGTACTGGGAACATTTTCACTCTGTGAATGCTCATAAACCCCAGACAAACAACATTACAAACACAGATGATCCTGAGATGGACAGGCTTGTTGATGCATATCGCAACTCCCTTGATGAAGATGAGAGAATAGGGCTTTCACTTAAGATACAGGAAAAAATCCATGAGACAGGTGCGTTTGTTCCCACTTTTATGGTGCCTTATGTGCGTGAAGCCTACTGGCGATACTGGAAACTTCCTGATATTCCCGGTACAAAGATGTCCGGAGGCCTTTTTGACCCTTTTGGCAGCGCAACTGGTGGCTTGTTCTGGTTTGATAAAGATGAATATGACAAGACAAAGGCGGCAATGAAAAAGAAAGAAAAGTTTGCGCCTGTCACTATTATTGATGAAACTTATAAAATGAAATCTTTATAGATACCTAATGATATTGGCCAATTATATGTTTTTAGACAGGATAAACAGGATTGACGGGATAATTAATTGCTCTGCCAAAAAAGGTTTGCCTTCTCACTTTCAACAAGAAAGTGGTGAAAAGATATCCTGATAATCCTGTCAGAAAAAATAAAAATAAGCTCGCGCGCAAGCGCACTAAGTTCATAACATGGAAACAATACTTACAGTTAAAAATCTTACTACTGCATTTGATACGGAGGAAGGGCGAGTCCGTGCTGTTGATGATGTAAGTTTTAAGGTAATAAAAGGAGAGACTCTTGGAATAGTGGGGGAATCAGGGTGCGGCAAAAGTGTTACCGTTCTTTCTATTATGAGGCTTTTGCCAAAACCTGCCGGTGTTATTGAGAATGGACAGGTACTTTTTAAAGATACTGATATCTGCGCACTCCCTGCTGACAGGATGCATGAGATACGGGGCAACCGTATTTCAATGATTTTTCAGGAACCCATGACCGCGCTTAATCCTGTTCACAAAATCGAAAAACAGCTTGGCGAAATCTTCAAGCTTCATTTTACACATATG
>JAUXBD010000052.1 GCA_030619585.1 Desulfobacteraceae bacterium | reverse complement strand
TGATAGATAATATAACCGGTGATCTTGACTGGAGTGTCATAGAAAAAGTTTTTAAGAAAGAACATAATCTCAACCTGGAAGATGATGTTGAATACAGACAGGGTGATATTGTGGTTCATAATAACAATATCGCATACAAGCTCGAATTTGATGTTAAGGTAAAACTTTCAGTTATTTTTGACAGAAATGGTGAATATCTTGATATCTCAACTCCTGCAATTCGAAACAATATATCCGGTGAATCACAAAATAGCGATATGTCTGGATCAGATGCTGAAAATACCCCTGCAGAGAATAGTGTAGATAATAGTGACCCGGAAAATTTACCTACTATTGGAGCTGAATTTGAGCCTAACGAGAATGTATCTCGAATGGCAGCTCAGATAGCTGATATGATTTCAGATATTAATGAAGATTAGCTTTTCATAATGACAGTACAGCGAACAACACATTTCAATACTTAAGGTTTTTTGCTGAAACAGCTCCATATGATAAAGATAAAATAGACGTTTGTTTATCATGTCTACCAGAATCCTTCGATCCCATATTCACAACGGTTTTTTCTTGACACTATTTTCTCCTTTCTCTATAAATTCCTTCTTATTAGATAGTATCAGGTCGGAGTGTAAACAGACGGATATGATATGAAAGTTGCATTAATAGCCCCACCCTATCCCCTGGAGGAATCGCCATCACCTCCGCTTGGCATATGTTATGCTGCGGCTTCTTTTGAAGATGCGGGCGCCAGAGTAAGAATTTTTGATTTCATCGTTAGAAAATATACTCCTGAGAAGCTCAAGAAAGAACTTGACGCATTTAAGCCGGATGTGGTGGGTGCCAATTCAGTGACAATGAATTTCCCGGTTGCAGCCAGGATATTAAAAACAGTAAAAAAACACAACTCCTCTATTATAACAATGATGGGAGGGCCCCATGTAACTTTTGATGCAGATATTACATTAACAAAGTACCCTGAAATAGATGTTGTTGCTCTTGGGGAAAGTGAGCTTACCATAAAGGAGCTTTTGCCGAAAATCAGGGATCGGAGAGCATGGGAAGATATCAGGGGGATAGCATTTCTTAAGGATGGTCAGGTTGTTAATACAGGCCCAAGGGAATTCATTCAGGACCTTGACTCATTGCCTGTTCCTTCGAGGCACCTGTTACCTGTATCAAGATATATGGCTTTGGGCTTTCCGGTCAGCATTATAACAAGCAGGGGCTGCCCGAACCAATGTATTTTCTGTCAAGGTAGACGAATGGTGGGACAAAAAGTTCGTTACAGAGATCCCGTACTTGTGGTTGATGAGATAGAATCCATATTAGCATATGGCTTTACCAGAATAAATATTGCAGATGATTTTTTTACATCAAACAAAAAAAGAGTAAGGTTAATTTGTGATGAGATCATAAAAAGAGGCATTAAGTTTGAGTGGAGCGCATTTGCAAGGGTTGATTCGGTTGATAAAGATTGCCTTAAGATTATGATGGATGCAGGATGCGATACCGTCAGTTTCGGTATTGAATCCGGTAACCCGGAGATGCTTAAAAGAGTAAAAAAACGAATCACCCTTGATCAGGCAAGAAATGCTGTACAGGCATGTAAAGAGGTGGGGATGAAGATATTTGCATCATTTATGGTGGGCCTGCCGGGTGAATCTCAAGAGACCCTTAATGATACACATAACTTTGCGGAGGAACTTGATATAGATTACGGGTACCACTATCTTGCCCCTTTTCCAGGAACAACTCTTAAGGAAAACCTGGAGGACTTTGACCTTAACATTCTGACAGATGACTGGGCGCAGTATGATGCCAATAGAGCCATTGTGGGCACTTCTAATTTGACGTCCCAACAGATAGAGGCTTTTGTGGGCATATACAATAATGTGTGTGAACAAGAGTCCAAAAATATAGAAAAAAGATACAAAAACGGAGAAGCTTCTGGAAATGATATAATATGGTTTGAAGGAAAACAGAAGATGGACCTTATCTTTAGGCTTCTTTCCGAAGATATAATAGAAGATAATGCTGCAAGTCTATGCGACAACTTATCCAATGACCATGTTGCCGACCTCCTGGAAGGAATCTCCGGTGTTATGGAGATAGATCCGTTTGTTGGTGAACGTACTATTAAAAATCTGATCGATTCAGGCTATCTAAAGTATGAGCAAACAGAGGGGGAAATTCGATGGTTCTGGACACACAACAGTGAAACAGACGAACTGCCCATATCTTAATTTTACAATTTCCCCCTTGACCATTTTCAATGACTCTTATATCTCTATATGCACTTGTACCAAGCAAGAAACTTTACTGTTTAATATTTTTGTTCCATGAGTTTAAGTCAGGAAGTTGAAGAAAACAATGCCGATGATGTAAGTGAAAAAAGCGAGATAACACAGCATCTTGTGAGCGTTGAAGATGCTGTTATTTGTAGAAATGTTGTGGACAGAACTCCACCGGAAGTTATTGATGTTGTGCCGAGCGATATTAAAAAAGTATATTGTTTTACCAAGATTTTGGGCGCAACCCAGGACAGTGATGTAGTGCATAATTGGTATTATGAAGAAAATTTGGTGGCATCTGTTAATCTGTTTGTTGGGTCGACAAACTGGAGAACATATAGTTCAAAAACAATACTACCGGATTATACCGGCACCTGGAAAGTTGAAGTGCTTTAAAAAGGTGGAGAACTCTTAAAACAAATCATGTTTGTTGTTCAATAAAATCAGGGATTCTATTAAAAGCACTTGAAAATACTTTAAAGAAGGTGGGGATATCGATAAACAGCTAAAGAAATATAATTATTCTTTAGCTGTTTTTTCGGACACTATTTTTTAAATGTTTAAAATATTGACATAACAGATAAAAAATATATATATACTTGATGCACAATTAATTAAATGAAATTGCGCTGTAAGAAAGAAAATTAAATTTTTGAATATAATATTAATGATTTAAAGGGTACAAAAAGGCAATCCATATTCCTGTTTTTATCTGAGCATCACGGGATTTTTTGTTTTGAGATACAAAAATCATTATAAAAATTTTTATTTAAGAAATTTTACCGGATATTATTTTATGCCTCAAATAGTATCCGGTTTGGTGATAATACTATGAACAAAAGGATTAAAACTCTTTTAAAGCAAGCGGAGGTGTACAAAAAGCAAGGTTTGCTGGAAGATGCAAAGGTAGAATACAAAATTGTTGCGAAGCTTATTCAAAACAGTGAAAATATTCAGAACAAAGACAAGCTGCTGAGTGCCGTATCAAAGAAAATAGCCGCTTTGGCAAGACATGCCGAAGTAGTAGCCAGCGCCCCCACCACGCCTGAGATGTCTGAGCACGTGAATGTCCTTATTAAAAAGTTGTTTTCATTTTCTAAAGACAATAAAAATGTCAGTAAAGAAGAAGCAGACCTTGAGGGAGCAATAGCCCTGGCAAAATTCGGGCAGTTTGATGCAGCTTTAAAAGAGTTTGAGCGACTTCTGTCATCAGCTTCAGCTCGTTTGCCTGCTGCAAAAAATATCCTAAGGTGCCATGTTACAGTTGATTCAAGTGATTTAGCTTTCGCACAACTTGACAGGTGGAAGTCTGAAGACCTTTTCTCCACTGAACAAAATGAAACTTTACGTACTTTTCTTGAGGGCCTGCTTGAAAAAAAGAAAATCAAAAAAGGCCCTAAACCTGCAGAGGTGCCTTCACCTGAAAAAGAAGAGGATGCTGTTGGGGGGCAGCCCCCTGAGCCTGAAACTATTACCGAAGAGGATGAGGAAGCAGAAGATATATCTGAAATTGAAAACGAAAAAGATGATTCAGATGAAGAATTCCTTGATATCAGCGCTGTGGCCATTAATTTTGACAGCGGTCCCCATGCGGGTGAGCAGGTTGAGCTGGATGTAAGTTTTCAGTCGGGAAACATTATAAGCCTGATAATTTCAAGCAAGGATGAATCATTGGTCAAAAATCTAAAGGTGGGATCCAAGCTGGATGATGTTCATTTTTACTCACCTATTGCTATTTTCAGAGGGTCTGGAATTGTTTCTGCGATGACAAAAATTGCATCAGGTCCCAAACAGGGGGATTACAGCCTGGATATAAAGATTGAAAGTATATAAATGGCTATTTTTAATATAAAAAAACGTGAAATTGAGTGTAAAGTTGTATATTATGGCCCCGGAAGGTGTGGCAAGACAACAAACCTTGAGTATATTTTCAAGAGTTATAAGAAGCAGGTTGAAGGTGAAATGGTTTCAATTAACACTGAAGGTGATCGTACCCTTTTTTTTGATTTCCTTCCAATGGAACTTGGCAAAATAAAAGGTTGTGATGTAAGGGTTCAGTTATTTACAGTGCCTGGACAGGTGCAGTACAGCTCAACGAGAAAACTTGTATTAAAAGGAGTGGACGGGGTGGTCTTTGTGGCAGATTCGCTTGATGTGAGGCGTGAAAAAAATATGACTTCATTAAAGGATCTGCAGAAAAACTTAAAAGAGTATGGCTTGAACATTTTTAAGATACCCCTTGTGATTCAGTACAACAAAAGAGATCTTCAAGATGAGGGGCTTCCCGTGATGTCAGTTGAAAAAATGGAAAAAGATTTAAATAGACAACTGAAAGCGCCCTCATTTGCTGCAAGTGCTGTTAGCGGTGATGGAGTAGGTAAGACTTTGCAGGAATGCATGAAACTGACATTACAGGCTTTGCATAGACAATTTAACTGGTCAAAAGAAGATAATGGATAAAAAAGCAGTTATAGCGGGCAATTTGAGTTTCTTAAGCCTGGCTGAAGTCTTTCAGCTTCTGGGCGGAAATAAAAACACAGGGATTCTGAGTATTAATAGCATCTATTCAGAAAAGCCTGGCTTGATATACTTTCAAGATGGCAAGGCAGTGGATGCTGTTTGTGGAACTTTAGCCGGGCTTGATGCAATTTATGCTCTTTTTGGCTGGACGGAAGGTGAGTTTGAATTCAGCAAGGAGGATATAACCAATAAAGACATCATTAAAACAAGCCAGATGGAGATAATTCTTGAAGGCACTAAAATGCTAGACGAGGGCCGTGTTGAAGAACTGGGCGCAGTGGCTCTTGAAGATAGGTCATCAGAACGTACCAGTAAAGAATCAGGCACAATACCTGTAATTAAGGGGCCGCTTGTTGATTACATGTATGTTGTTGATGAGGAAGATTTTGAAGACAATGCTACTATAATTAAACAGGGAAAGCATGGCAACTGGAATTGGGTTGTGCTGGACGGAATCGTGGAAATTCGTAAGGAAACACCCAATGGACAGGTCCCCATAATCAGAGTCGGTATGGGTTCATTTGTGGGAAGTATTGCAGGTTTATTACTGCAAAGCAACGTGCGAAGCGCTACGGTTGTGTCGATTGGCAGAGCCCAACTTGGTGTTCTTGATTCTCAACGTCTTTCAATGGAATATACGCGCTTGAGCTCTAATTTTAAAGAGATTATCTTAAGCCTCGATAATAGAATAAAACAGATTACCAATAAAACAGTTGAGGTTTTTTCAAGAAAGAAAAAAGATGTCAAAGAGATCATAAAAGGTAAAAAAGTTTTTATTAAACAGGGTGATAAAGAGGATGGTATTTATTCCATAGACCAGGGCTATGCATACGTTGTTCGAAGTACAAAAAGAGGCCTTTTTTTGCTTTGCACTCTTGAAGAAGGCGATTTTATTGGTGATGTGCCGTTTTTGCGTTTTGGTCATGAGCCTAACTCAGCTTCTGTTTATGTTACAGAAAATTTCGCAATAAACCAGAGAAATCGTGGTGAACTGGAAAATGAGTATGAGCAGCTTTCCGTAACTTTTAAGAATATGATAAAAAACTCATCAGGTTTTTTGTCTGCAACAACTAAGATACTATGTGACCTTAAGTAAAAAGGGGCAGTAATTAAATGCCGGTTGTGCCTCACCAGTATGTATGATGAAGTTAAAATAGAAAGTGGTTTAAAATCGCCTTTCCATAACACCCCGAAACATAAACATGTAATTTAAAACCTGTTCAATACAGACAGCAGACAATCTCATAAAAATTTGATTAATTCAATTTGAGGATAATATTATGGACAAAACAGTTTTTGAGACAGACTTTCCTGGCCTAAATATAGTAAAAAGGGGAAAAGTTCGGGATATATATGACATTGGTGAAAACCTATTGATTGTTGCAACAGATAGAATCTCAGCATTTGATGTGGTGATGCCTGATCCTATACCTGAAAAGGGCAGGGTGCTAACTCAAATATCAATATTTTGGTTTGATATTATGAAGCCTTTGATTAAAAACCACCTGCTTTCAAGCAATGTGGATGAATACCCGGATGAGTGCAAACCATATAAAGATATTTTGCGTGACAGAAGTATGCTTGTAAAAAAAGCAGATCCTTTACCTATTGAATGTGTTGTGAGGGGGTATATCTCAGGATCAGGTTGGAAATCATATCAAAAGACCGGAGATATTTGCGGCATAAAGTTACCCCAGGGCATGCGAGAGTCTGATAAACTTCCCGAAACTATTTTTACCCCTTCAACAAAAGAGGAGATCGGGTTGCATGATATAAATATAGATTTTGATCAAGCTGTGGGAAAGATAGGCAAAGAGCATGCCCAAAGGGTCAAAGAGTTAAGTGTTGCCATCTATGAGAAAGGAGTTGAGGTCGCAGCAGATCTAGGAATTATTATTGCTGACACAAAGTTTGAATTCGGTTTTGACAAAGGTGAGCTTATTCTCATCGACGAGGTGTTAACTCCTGATTCATCAAGGTTTTGGCCCAGGGCTTCCTTTCAACCAGGAGGACCTCAAGACAGTTTTGACAAACAATATGTAAGGGACTATCTTATCTCTATCGGATGGGAGAAAAAGCCGCCTGGGCCAAAATTCCCGGGTGACGTGATTAAAAATACGAGTAAAAAATATCTGGAAGCATTAAAATTATTTACCGGTATTAAATAATGACAACCAATAAAGTGCTGTCTCAATCACATGGAATTGAAACAGTGGCTATTTCAGATATTGACTCAGAAGATAAAACCTATCAAATTACCACCAAAATATCCCTTAGCGATCTTACAGGTTCAATTACCCAGGTGGGTTTAATTTCACCTCCAATTTTAAAGCACGTTAATTCAAAATATATAATTATTGGTGGTTTTAGAAGGGTTGCGGCATTTAAGGATCTTGGTTTGCGCCTTATTAAAGCAAGGGTTACAGATCAGGATGCAGATGAGATTGAATATATAAAAATAGCAATCGCTGATAATTCAATGCAAAGGCCCCTTAACCTAATCGAGCAGTCAAGGTCGATTAAGATGCTTTGGCCTTTTAAAGACACCATAAATTTGGCAAAAACAGCATCCATGCTCGGTCTCCCGGAAGGCGAACCTTATATCAAAAAAATAAGGAAAATTTGTGATCTTATACCGATGATACAAAAAAGCATAATAGAAGGCAGCATATCAATGCCGATTGCCCTGGAACTTGGCAGGCTAAAAAGAGATGAGGGCGCTATATTCTCAAAACTATTTAATGATCTTAAATTAGGCACAAATAAACAAAGGGAGATTCTAACCCTTGTAAAAGAGATATCTCTTAGAGAAGATGTCCCGATCAGGAAGGTTTTAGAGCAAGACCGTCTGGGTGAGATCTTAAACAATGAAGAAAT
>JAUXBD010000136.1 GCA_030619585.1 Desulfobacteraceae bacterium | reverse complement strand
CCAACGCGCCTGCCGTGTCAGTGGAATTTCCATACTTGCCGGTCTCTGTGACAAACTGGTAGCCGTCTGCAATACCCTTGGCAAGGGAATAATTGGTTACCGCATTTCGTGCCGTTTGCTTGTATTTTTCCGAAAAAGGAGCGCCCATAACAGCTTGAATTGTCTTTGAGGTTTCACAATCGTCAAACTGAAGCTGGTTTAGACGATCCACAATACCTTCCAGTTTCCCAAGTGAGGTGGCGCACTGGGCACAAAGCGTGTTTAGTGCAATATCAAACGCAAATGCAGCTGCCGCAGGTCCCATCATGGCTTGGAATTTATCCACTAAAAGATCAAACTTCATGAAATGAAACCCGCCTAAGAACATGTCAATACCGCCACATCCCGAATTAAACGAAGGCTTTGTAATACCCATGAGGTACTCCGACGAATTGTTCCATCTCACAGAAGCGTGTCCGAATGTGCCGTAATGACGTGTGGAGGATTCATAATAATTCGGGCCGGTATAGGTTTTCTGGTTCATCCAGTCATCAATCCATTCAGCGCAGCATATTGAAGGCACAAGTATGATAATAAAACCAAAATTAAATATTTTCCTTAGCATGTTCCCTCCTATTAACTTGCTAATTCAGGCCTTACACCCTTGACCATGTTTTCAATAGCTTCTGCATAGCTCAAACCATGTTTCTTCACCATATTCTCGATCTCTGCCGTCTCTTTGGCATCAGATGTTGAGATATAATAAAAGAACGGATCCACAACCAGTCGTGCCACACCCGTGCCAAGCGGTGTTCTCATGAAAAACTCAGAGTATCTTGGCCTGGGGCTGCTGACGGTTTTCATGATGGACATGATAAATTCATCATGGTCGATGAGCTTATTTGCCCGCGCTTTTTCAAAATCATTGGATTGAAGATAAAATTGAAAGGCCGAGTTTGACATAATCACCCTTCCAATAGCGCCAAAGCTTTCAAAATCCAAAAGGCTTTGAACAACAGTGGTAAATGAGCCCCCATATTTTCTGGCCCGCCTGTAGCCCTCCTCGATCACACGCGCACTCATGGTGCTCTGATCCGTATTGCCGTCGCTGCCGAAAAACTGCCAGGCTTCGTCAAAAATGATCATCCGTTTTTTTGTCCGGTCAGACAAATAAAGGTCTGCCGTGACATAATCAAGTATCTGCAAGGTCACAACCTTGAAAAGCTCCGGCTGCTTTTTTAGCTCCTCAAGCTCAAGCACTACAAAATCATCATCTGCAATATTAAGTGTTGCCGGTCCGTTAAACCAACGGCCATACAGTCCGTTTGATGTAAAGTTTCTTAAGTTAAACGCAAGGCTTGTGGATATTTTTTTAATGTCCGCCACACATGAATCATCCTCACCGCAATCTATAAGCTCGATCACCTCTTCTAGTGACTTTGTGGGGCTTGCAAGATACTCAAAAACATCATCAATACTGGACTGGGGGCCTTTTTCATTAAATACGGAAGTCACTGCCGCGCGGATAAGCGTATATTCGGTCTCAGTGGGCATCGCCCCTGATGAACTGTAAATCATCTGGGCTAAAATAGCCGTTATCGTATTAAGGGATTCTTCCAGGTCTTCCAACGACACCACATTTGAAAACGGGTTGAGAACAATATCTGAATCCCTTGAAAAACTGATAAACTTCCCGCCAACAATATTACAAAGCTTTTTGTACGATCCGCCGATATCAATAATTCTTGTTAATGCACCGCATGAATGGTAATTGGATGCAATATAGTTGATCAAAAACGACTTTCCTGCCCCGGATGTGGCGGCAATCAGACAGTTTGAATTTTCTGCGTTTTTAGAAAACAGGTCCAAACTGATCAATTGCCCTTTTCTGCCCACAAAAAGACAATAGGGCATGCCGCCACCAATATAATCCACTTGTATGGGCATACATTTTGCCGCTACTTTCGGCGGACAGATAAAGTCTCTGTCAAGAAATTCTACGGTTTTATTTTCCGTATACAGTCCAAAAGGAAGGGCTGAGAGCCACAGCAGTTTCAATATTCCCCTGTCTTCTTGAGGCACAAAGTTTCTTGATTGCCAGATACGCCGAACACGGGCGGCACTTTTCTTTGAGTCTTCATTTGATGCGGCCCGATGAAACACAATCGGCATGATCCTGATATAGCGCACCCCTTTTTCAATCTCCCCTGTGGCCTCCGTATATTCTGTCTGTTTATTAACCAGAGTGGGTGCAAGGCTGCCCACCGCTTTTTGCTGAAGCACAAAGTTGCATTTCCGGTGAAGCTGTCCGGCCAGATCCTGAAAGATAACATTAACGGTCATTAAAAATGGGTTGTTGATCTGGTTATTATCTCCGGAGACCCCATTAATGTCACCGTTTAGAAAATTAAAGGTTAGATCGTCAATGTAGCCGGCCATTTTTTTTACAGTCTGACATTTCCAAATCTTATCGCCAATGACCAGGCTGCTAAATTTTTCGGTGATGGGTGTTTCGGCAGTGATGATCTGCTTGTTGATGAACTCATCCGGGTTATAGGTTAAATCCGGAAGATCTGCATTGAAAATTTTGGATATTGTATTGATTAAAGACTCCGGCTCCATTGGCCGGGGTCCCAGATGCATGCCTTTTAAGATCTCAAACACACCGTTTTTAAGATCATGGTATTCATTCACGCGGTCAGAAACAGGAAGCTTTAACGCCGCAAACAGCCTGAAATTGCGTATGGGAATCCCATAAAGCTTATCAATGCCGTTGGTGCCTTGCTTGAAAAAATCGATCGTGCTTTCAACTGCTTTTTGGCTTAAGCTGCTCTGCTGAACCTTTAAGGATCTGTATCCATCAAGAATCGGTTTTAAATTCGGATCTGCCCATAAAATAAACTGCAAAACCGTGTAGTCCGGAAGCACTTGGTTAAACATACTCTCTAAAAGCGTAAAGGCCTGTTCGTTGGCATATACAAGGGGCACGCACTCCCATATATACCCCACAGAATTGTCAATGTTAATGTAGGCTTCTGTCTTTGGATCATAAACCCGATAAGGAAGGTAACGAGAAAATTTATGACGAAAGTTAAGAGATTCAATGTCTGCATCGATTAGCTCATCTTTGCCAAGAAGAGGTCTTAAAAAATTCAGCATCAGTTCCCCCTTTCATCAAATGTAGAAAGTATCCATCTGGGCGGAGAGGCAATAAAATACGCATGCCGATATCCCATCATGGCGTTTTCATCTGTTGTATAGGATAGGATCAACACCCTTACGATCTCAGGGGGAGCCACAAGGGGCGCTTCGGGTTCATCAATCAGGCCTGCCAACCTGACAAATTGGCGGGTTTGGAAAGATGTTTTTGCCTCACTTATTTTATCTTTGTGTTTTAAAGCAAAAGGATTGATCTGTTTGTTGCAATCCTTGCCCTCTTCCTCGCATTTCTCCTTCATCCGGGCGATTTCTTTTGAATCCATATTATTGACGCTTTCGCCGTAGGCCGTATGTATATCCGCGCACCGGCCCTTGTAAGTCTCTTCACATTGAAATTCGTCAGAGTATGGATTAAATACAGATGCACAACCACTGCAGAAAACAAACAACGCAAATATACCCGTTCCTTTAAGTACCGCTTTAATATTTATCATTTTACTACCTCCCTACCCTTTGGGTTTTTAATTTCAGAATCACCCCCTCGCTGATCACAAGGGTGAGATCTTTTGTTGCGCCCACTTCAATAATCGGCAGGGTTTGAGAGGCAAGCTCAAGATAGAACTTTTGCAGCTCTTCTGCTGCCTTTGATATCCCGCTGCCGATGCCTAATTTAAGAATGTTTTTTGTATCTGTGTTGGAAAAAATCTCTGTGGCTTGACCGTTATTGGCAAAAGATGCGGACTTGGTGGAAAGCTCCATGCCCTCCCCTATTCCGCCGATAAAGCCTGCTAAAGCGCTTCTTGCCAGATGGGTGCCCATTTTGGCCACCACATTGCCGGAAAGCCCGATCTTGCCGTCCGCATCTGTTACCCAGCCTTTTATTGACTGATCAATGACAGCAGATCCGTTCTTTGCCACACAAGACAAGGTGTTTAAGCGAACATGCACCCGTTCGTCTGATAGCCTGCCGTGCCCTTCTCCGATAACAAAACAGCCTTTTAAGTTTGCCTTTACCTGGTTGGGTAAAATCGCAAGTTCTCTAATCCGAAACAGTAAGGGAAGCGGGTCGTTTTTACCAGCCGAGGTCGTCTGGGCAGTCACACCCGACAGCAAGGTCGCCGCCATAAAAGAAGGCGGCAGGTAGATCTCTTCTGTTTTTTTTTTATCGCTTTCTTCTTTATCCTTCTCCGGTTTGAAACTATCGTTTTTTACCAGGCTGATGCCGCCAATCAGCTTGGTTTCTGATCTCGGCGGCGGCGGTGTACCACTGCCTGGATAATTCATATAGGCGTTTGCGCTCATGGCATTTGGCGCGGGCGGCGGGGTGATCTTAAACTCCTCTGTTTTTAAGACCTGTGCAGGCTTGATGCTTGACGCTTCTGCAGCTTTTTTAGAATTTAATGGGCTGACAGCCACATCTTTTAAATCATGTATGGCTTTTAACACATCGTCCATCTTTTTTTCGTTCTGATCTATCCGTTCATCCTGCAATTTTAGCTGCTGGTCCTGAAGGTCCTGGATCTCCTTGGCCTGACTATAAAGGCCCTTTTCAAGCTGGTCTTCATCCAGCCTGATCTCTTCGAGTTTTCTATTCTCTTTTTTTTCAATATTTTTGCTTTGTTTAGCCTTAAAGCCCAAAAATCCAAAAGTAGATAAAAGTACGGCAAAAATAATCAGGGATGAGAGCTTCTTTTTTTCCGGAGACAGACGGTTCCATATGTCTTTTATTTGATTCATTTTTTTGCCCCCTTATGTGTCGATATTTTCTTGCTCTAAAATAAACAAGCGGATGTTTTTGCCTCTTTTTATATTTAATGCGTCAAGGGCAATACCCACAGGCTGATCAGTCAACTCAGGCAAAAGAAAATCACTTTCTTTTACACGAACGATCTCATCTTTGTCGTTTGCAAGAAGGTTGAGCTGGTACTCTTTTAGCTTCAACCCCTCCCCTTCTATCTTTACCGTTCGCCTTATCCTTGCATTCAGGCTGGCTTCATATCCAATGTGAGATATCTTTATCTCAAGGGCGTTTTCCGGAGATGCGGCAAAGTCGCTAATGGTATAACTATCCGGGTACTCTCCCAGATAAGCCTGACGCATGATTTTTAAAATTTTACTCTCAGTTGGAAGGCCTTTAAACAACGACAGGTTTTCTTTGATCTTGTCCTTGCTGCTGACCAGTTGAATGGTTTGGGCCGGCAGGTCTTTTGGCACACTGATAAGTGTATAAATCGTTCCTTGTGATCCGCATACCACAAAAAACTCTG
>JAUXBD010000326.1 GCA_030619585.1 Desulfobacteraceae bacterium | reverse complement strand
CTATTTCCCATTAACAAAGACCTTATCTTTGGCGATGTTATGCAGGAGCCATGAAGAAACTTTTCAGGATGTATTCAAAAAAATAGGATTCTTAAAAGCGATGATGCCCGGTTTTGAGCGACAGCTACCTGTAGATATGGAATGGATAGAAAATCATAAAAAAGGTTATAATGAGGGCACGGCGATACCGATGATGACCCAGAACGTTATTAACCACAATTCACTTCAGGTTAAATGGTCATCCAGATATGTTTTTTCAAGTAAAAACAATTTCAGTTTGGCGCGCGAAATGATTGCGGCTGATCCTATCTTTAAGAACGGAATTAAAGTGAAAAGCAGCTAACCTTTCACTGGTGTGGACGCAAAAAGCCACGCCACACAGTTCAACCGTTCGGTGTAATAAAAAGGCTGAAGATTTTGCATGGTAGATCATTTGACTAAAAATGTGCGCTCATGGAATATGAGTCGCATCAGAAGTCGCCACACCAAACCGGAAGTAATAGTTAGATCGCTTCTTCATAGATCAGGATATAGATTCAAAATAAATGACAGTAAATTGCCTGGACGTCCTGATATCGTTCTCCCCAAATACAAAACTGTAATATTTGTACATGGTTGTTTTTGGCACAGACATAAGAATTGCCCCAAAGCAACGACTCCAAGCACTAATAAAGAATACTGGACGAAAAAATTTAGAAATAATGTATCAAGGGATAATGAAGTTAAAAAAGAACTGGAAAAACTTAAGTGGCGCATCATTATTATCTGGGAATGCGAAGTCATTAATGACCCGCTTTCTGTTTTGAATGAAATTGTTTGTAAATTAGAAAAGAATGTGTCTAAAGGGTATTCCATTGATCTGGATCGTAATAAAATACTAAAACTCGCCGAAAAAAGAAGTAAGTACTTGATAAACAGGGAAAAACAGAAATCATGAAAAATAAACAGTGGAAAACTTTTCGTTTAGGTGAGCTTTTCTGTGGCCCTGGTGGGTTGGCATTAGGCACAAAGCTTGCCACGGTCTAATGCTGGGACGGAGTTTTTTCTATTACGCATGCTTGGACTACAGATTATGATCATGACAGCTGTGAAACATACCGATTTAATAAGGAATGGGGTCAAGTCTACGCTTGATCCTTGTCGTAATTCCTCTGTAACCTGTATATCTCTTTCCTTGTTACGGAATATTTTTTCCTTCCAATAATCAACATTTGTTTTGGGCATTATAAATCGCTCTGGGTGCCCATGCCAAAAATCAGAATCAATAAAAATGGCTACCTTTTTTCTTCTAAAAACAATATCAGGTTTGCCAAGAATCTTAGAAACAGGTTTGGCAAAATAAATTTTTCTTTTCCGCAATTCACGCATCACCACCCTTTCTGGTGTTGTTCCGCTGGAGCGGATATTGCGCATATTTTTTCGGCGTTGCTCCTTCGTTAAATTATCCATCCAAATTATACTGCGAAATCCAAGTAATATGTTTCGTCGTCAATTTTATAAAAGGTTATGTCGTTGCGGCCATATTTTGCTAAATCGGCTTCTGTTACTAAAGAGCCTGAAGGCGACCCAAGACGGTTTCTGAAATATTCACCAAGCAGGCTGTTATTATGAGGTGTATGTATTGCCTTGCCATTTTGCTGAGCGCGAGTACAGATTATTGTTTTTCCATCATCGGTCAAAACAGTAAACTGAATTGTGTTTTCAGGGAAAAAATCTGTATGGTAAACAGAAGCAGGCAGGCGGATATATGCTTGGTTAGGTTCGCGGTTTTGCTCCGGCCTTTGTCCCCAGTTCAGGCCGGAACGTTTTGGCAAAGTGCCATCATTGGCAAGTAATGAAATGGAAATTTTGGGAAGCCCTACAATATGATCAGGTGTCGTTTCTTCAAATTCCTCTTGTTCAATTATCTGCTGTTTCTTCCTTGAATAATTATCGTTGTAAAGCTGAATAAAATTGTCAGTATCATTATGTGTACAATAAATCGTGTCAGAAAGAAGCTGTTGGAAATAAGAAAATGCCTTTTCTGCATCACAAGCGGCCATTGCCTCTCTCTGTTTTGAACGGAAAGCATTTTGGGTGTAATTAGCAGAACCCGCAAATCCAAGTATGGGCTGGCTCTCTTTTGTCCATACATATACTTTTGAGTGAACTGCCGGGGGTGTCATCACATAAGAACAATTGAAAATTCCGGCAAAATCTTCTTCAACAAGCTTTTTGAATCCTTTATGGTTACTCACTGACAGTCCATCATTGGGACACATGCCCACAACCAAATCAACCTTTATCTTGTACCCTTGATTCATGGCATGATTGATATGATGAAATGCCATTGCCGCTGTTGCGTATCCAGAAATAACATGCAGACTGTCAGCGCCTTGAGAGGCGGGATTGATCAGAATATTTTCAAAAAGATCATCAGAAAACATAATTCAACCTCCACATACTTGAAACTCAACTTCCTTTTCACAGATTCTTAATTGCTTTTGGAAAGGAGATTTGTTGTATAATGCTAAGTGTTCTTGTTGTAAATATGGTGTCATATTTTCTTCCTCATACTTATACTCAATACCAGCAAAACATTTTAAAACTGCTTGAAAAACTATTTGTACCCCTTGTGGAGGAACGGCCATACCAATTTGTTTTCTAACACTTTCTTTTGAGCCGTAAAATATAAAATCATTAGGAAAAGTTTGAAGTCTTGCCCTTTCCCTGTTGGTTAATGCCCTGTTTTCCTTCCAATGGTAAACATGAGTGCCGCCGCCGCCACTGCCGGTAACAGTATAAGCAGGTTTATCTGGATCAAGCCTTTTGTATATCTGGCTAATTTTTGCCCCCTTTACTTTAAGTTGTAAATGTTCAGGTATATCAGCCGTAAAAGCGTTTTCTCCAGGCCTTATATATTT
>JAUXBD010000054.1 GCA_030619585.1 Desulfobacteraceae bacterium | reverse complement strand
TTTAAAACCCGGTCGTCAATTCTGAAATTTCTCTCCATCTCACCGACAAGGGGTCCATCTCCGCAGTAATCGAGGCGTACGTAGTACCCCCGATTTTTTTTTCTTATATCATAAGAAAGCTTTCTGGCTCCCCATTCATCAAACTTTACAAGAAAACCGCCTTGATCGGAGATAAGGCCCTTTGTCCTTTCAAAAAGTTGATCCCGGTCTTCCTCTGAAAGATCGGGATCAGTGATAAAAATTGTTTCATACTGTTTCATATTATCTCCTTTTGGATAATAAAGCCCTGATATTAACTCTTAATAAAGGGTTCAACAGAGCAAGGATTAAAAAAAACTTATTCTTTACATCAAAACTAAAATCTTTATAGTTAACATTATGGAAAACAGGCTGTCAAGATGATTTTACTTAAAATTCGGTTACCCACACCCTGAAGTCATTTATTTTTTGACTTTTTAGTAATCTTTAAATATACACTATTTTAATAATCTTTAAATATACACTAAAAGATATAGTTTGAATGATGAAAATTCACAATGTTCGTGTTGAAAACGTTATCTTGTTTTTGTTCCGGATAAACCATTCATAAGTTAGTTAGGCGATCCAAATAGGAGTTTAAATGAGAGAGCAAATAAAAAATATTTTTGGAATTGACCTTGGCACGACTTACTCCTCCATCGCATATGTGGATGAGTTCGGCAAACCGGTTATCATACCCAATGAGGACAACCAGCCTGTAACGCCATCAGTTGTTTTTTTTGACAAAGAAGATATCCTGGTGGGAGATATTGCAAGGGAGAGCTCTAAAGCTTACCCGGGTAATACGGTGAGTTTTGTTAAGCGGGTCATGGGTGAACCCTCGTATTTGTTCGAATATGATTCAAAAACATACCGGGCTGAGGAGGTCGCAAGTTTTATACTGCGGAAAGTGGTACAGGATGCTGAGAAAAACCTGAACCAAAAGATAACCGATATCGTGATCACCTGTCCCGCATATTTTGGAATTAATGAGAGGGAAGCAACAAGAAGGGCCGGAGAGATTGCAGGTTTCAATGTCCGTCAAATAATTAACGAACCCACTGCGGCAGCGATAGCCTATGCTTCGTTGAAGCCGCCTGAGAAAAGGGTTGTCCTGGTATATGACCTTGGAGGAGGCACGTTTGATATCACCATGATAGACATACAACCGGATTCGATAGAAGTTATCTGTACCGGCGGTGATCATAATCTTGGGGGTAAAGACTGGGACGATTGTTTTCTTGCAGACCTGTCACAGGAATTCCAAAAAAAGACAGGGCAAAATGTGGATATTTTGGATGATCCATGCACCTGCCAGGAGCTGCAAATTACTATTGAAAAATCAAAGAAAGCACTTGGTCTGAGAAAAAAGATCCCTGTTATTATATCGCACAACGGAACAAAGGTTAAATTTGATTATGATCGACAGAGGTTTGAGGGGATTTCCCAGGCCCTTCTCGAGAGAACAATTTCATTTACCCATGATATGCTTGCTGAGGCAAAGAAAAAAGGCTATGAAATGTTTGATGAGATCATCCTTGTTGGTGGGGCTGCCCGTATGCCACAGGTTGCAGCAAGGATTGAACAAGAGTTCTCCATGAAGCCGAGAATATTCGATCCTGACGGAGCTGTTGCAAAAGGGGCTGCAATCTATGGATGGAAGCTTGCTCTAAATGAAGGCCTGATAAACAAAATTGCCAAACGAGTAGGCACAAAGAGGAAACCTGATAAAGAGGTTAAACCTGCTGGAAAAGCAAGTCCAAGCACTAACACTCCGCAAAAAACATCCAAAACAGAAGAAAAACCCGAACTTGTTAAAAAATATTATGATGAAGTAGAAAGTCTGGTTGATGCAATTGATGGTTTGCCGGAAAAAGAGGTGGATCAGGTGGTGCAGGAGCTTGCTGATGAAACAGGCTACAGCCTGCCTGCCGTAAAAAATTCAATGATAACCATAAAGGATGTGGCAAGCAAGAGCTTTGGGATTGTCGTGAAAGATGCTAAAGGCAATGAGCTTGTCTATAATCTTATACAAAAAAATACCACGGTACCGGTTGATGTCTCAAAAATATTTCCAACAGGCGTTGACAACCAGAGCTCAGTATCAATCTGTATAATGGAAAACGAATTCAACGACAACAGCGTTTCTATGGACAATGCTGTTGAAATAGGTACGGCAGCTCTTTCTCTTCCTGCCGGATTGCCCAGCGGTTCAGCTATTGAAATATATTTTAAACTTAACGAGGAGGGACGGCTTAAGATAACCGCCAAAGAGAAAACCCAGTCAAGGATAGTAGAAGTTGACATAGAGACAATGTCGGTTATTCAAGGCAAGGATCTGGAGGAAGCTATTAAAAGGGGAAAAGAGACCGTTATAACCTAAGAGAACAAGCATCTATAAAAATTTGAACCCTGTTTTTCCTAAGGGGAGATTAAACAGCTATGAGTAAAAAAATATTTAAAAGCGTAGAAAACAGACATCATAAAAGAATAGAATTTGAAGTTAAAAACAGGCCCATCTTGCAAATTGGTAATTATACTTTTGAGGTTGAAAACGTCTCAAAGGGTGGTGTTAAGTTTTTAACCGAGGGTAAAGGTAACATAGAGCTTGACAAGGAGATATCAGGAGTCCTTACATTTCCCAGTGGTGAATCCGTGGAAGTGGAAGGCTCTGTTATATGGCAAACAGATAAATCTAAGGGCATGTCTTTCTATGATCTTCTACCCGACACCCTGGCAGACCCGAGACAACAAACTGCTTTTTTAACAACAAAAATAGCAATACCGACTCTAAGCCAAATGGATGAATCAGAACAGGAAGGATATACTGTTCAGAGTTTAACGAATCTTGGAATTGAGCCAAAACGTCTTAAGGATTGGATGACTTTTGGTTATATTGAGCCAAGTGTCCCACAGGCTGATATCCCCGGATCAAAATCCCTTTTTAGCCATTTTGATCTTTACATGGTTAAGCTGTTTGAATACCTTATTGACAATGGCTTTCCAGAGGAGGAATCTTCTGTGAGGATAAAAATCCTTGCCCTTGCCAACAAAAAATCTGAACGGTTTCTTGATGGGAAAAACCATATAGGATTTTCCAGAAAAACAGAGTTTAGTTCCCTTCCGGAGGATATGAGACAAAATATTATTAGCTGGATTCTTCAAGGTGAAAGTATCGGTGATGCTGAGAAAAGAGAGGCAAAGAAGATTTTAAAGGATTTTATCCCCGCCATTATCGAGGAGAAAGGTGAAACCCTGCTACTTTCTTCCCAAATTTATGAAGGATGCGACAGCATTCTTATTGTTAACTTCAAAAAAATTCGCAACCATGTTGACATGGCAATGGTTTAAACGCTAAAGCTTACTGCCTTTCAAGATGCCCTGCCCAACATATAAGGCGTGTATGGCAAGGGTTGTTTTTATTTCCCTCCAACTTCTAACCTCAAACAATTTGTATAGATGAGTTAGTTGCACTTTGGATTCAAAGAGACATTCCAAGGTCGTAATGTCTGAATGCGTTTACATAGTTCCCGTCCACGAATGGCTATTTTGCCCAATTACGGCGTCAGGAAAAAATTTTAATCCTCAAAATATTACATATATTCCTGCGGTTAAAATTTTCCCCTTCCTTGTACTTGAACAAAATATCCTATTCGTGGACAGAAACCACCTAAGTCGTGCAGTTAAAAAGAACTTGACGAAACAGATGCATGAGCTGTAAATGAGGTGCTTGTACTATTGGAGGCACAAATAAAGATTTATGTAATATGAAGGAGAAACTGAAAATAAACAATAAACACTTAAGAATATGCCTTATAAGTTACAGGAGCAATCCCCACTGTGGGGGGCAAGGTGTTTATATAAGGAACTTATCCCGGGGGCTTACGGACTTGGGACATAGCGTGGATGTGGTATCAGGACCGCCCGGACCCTTATTAGATGATGATGTCACTCTTTCAATGCTTCCATGCCTTGACTTATACAACCCTGAGGATATGTTCAGGGTACCCACCTTTAAAGAGCTTTGCGACCCGGTAAACCTTATCGAATGGCTTGGGGTTTCAACCATGGGTTTCCCGGAAACCTTTACTTTCGGGTTGAGGGCTTACAGATATTTGAAAGATAAATTTCACAAATACGACATAGTTCATGATAACCAGTGCCTGTCATACGGAATATGGGCCATAAATAGGCGCATGCCGACAGTTGTCACCATACATCATCCCATCACCGTAGACCGGGATATTGATGTTAAAACCGCCACAAGCCTATGGGAAAAGATTAAACTAATGAGGTGGTACTCATTCATTGAGACGCAGAAAAGAATTTCCAGAACATTTTCCCATATTATTACAGTTTCAAAATGTGCAAGGCAAGATATCAGTCGTGATTTTAACATACAGCCGGAAAAGTTCAGGATTGTTCCCAACGGTATAAGTACCGATATTTTTTATCCAATTCCTGAAATTATGAGGCAAAAAAACAACATAATTGTTACCAACAGCGCAGACACTCCTTTAAAAGGGCTCTATTATCTTTTAAGAGCTGTGACGGAAATAGCCAAAACCAGGAAAATAAGACTTACGGTTGTGGGCACTCCAAAAAAGGACAGCAAGATCCTTAAGCTTATAGCACAATTGGGCATAGGGAATCTGGTCACATTTACAGGAAGAATCAGTGACAAGCAATTTGTCGTAGAATATGCCAAGGCCGCCATTGCAGTTATACCTTCTGTATATGAAGGGTTTGGTTTGCCGGCAGGTGAAGCCATGGCATGCGGTGTCCCGGTAATAAGCACAACAGGAGGCGCCCTGCCGGAGGTGGTAGGAGATGCCGGAGTGATAGTGCCCCATTCAGATTACAAAGCACTTGCCGGAGCTATAAGTCAACTTTTTGACAATCCCCAAAGAGCAAGAGAATTGGGCCAAGCAGGATATAAAAGAGTAATGGATAATTTTACGTGGAAAATAGCTGCCCAAAAAACAGTTGATACATACCGGGAGGCAATCCTTGATCACCGTAGATTTTAACCGGCTTAATATCAAGCCCGGATATAAAATACTTGATATTGGCTGCGGGCCGGCGCGACATACATGCGCTGCCTACAGGTTTGAGAAGGTATTTGCCGTGGGAGCTGATTTAAGTTTTGACGATATTATCAAAGCAAAGGAACAACTTGAATACCACGACATGATTGGAGAGCACGCAGGAGGATCGTGGGGTCTTTTTGTTTCGGACATAACCAGTTTGCCCTTTAGTGACAACTATTTCGACCTTGTTATATGCAGTGAGGTGCTAGAACATATCCCATCTGAAAATGTGGCTATAAACGAAATAATAAGGGTTTTGAAACCGGGCAACAACCTTGTGGTAAGCGTCCCCAGGTATCTGCCCGAACGCATCTGCTGGGCTCTTTCTGACGAGTATCATGATGTGAATCAGGGGCATATCCGTATTTATAAAAAAAGAAAACTCATTGAGATTCTGGAAGATGCAGGTGTTCAACACTGGGCCACCCGTTATGCGCACAGCCTTCACGTACCTTACTGGTGGCTGAAATGCCTTGTGGGGCCGGCCAGAAACGATTCTATGTTAGTAAACCTTTACCACAGGTTCCTCACATGGGACATAATGAAAAAACCTTTTATCACACGTTTTTTGGACAATATGCTTAATCCTGTTTTAGGAAAAAGCCTGGTGTTATATCTAAAAAAAAGAGACAACTATTATAAATAAGGTTATCCTGCCCATTTACTTATGAAATATTGACATTAAGATGGTTATATGACATGTAACGCTTAATCTGAATTTCTCATGTGGCGATAGTTTAAGCGTGATGAGCTAATATGCAACAAGCAGGAATAAATGTTGCTGACAAACTATATAATATAAATCACAACTTAATTAAATAATAATTATAGTTCAATAAAGGCCCTGCAGATTGCACTCAAAAAAGGCCTGCCAAAGTGTAAATATAATGAATAGAAAGTTTACCTATAATGAATTAATCGAGCGAACCCGGGAGCTTGAGAGGGTTAATAAAAATTACGCCAGTGTATTTGATAATACAGGAACAGCCATAATAATTGTTGAGGAGGATACAACCATCTCTCTTGCCAATTCTAAATTTGAATCTCTGTCCGGGGTTACAAAAAAAGAGATTGAAGGCAGGATGAATTTGGCCCAGTTTTTTTCGCAAAATGAGAAGGCAAAGGTAATTGAACACCATGTTCTCCGTCGTATGGATACACCCCTGGTTCCTCCAGCATATGAAACTGAATTTGTCGATAGTATTGGTAATGTAATACCGGTTTATATGTCTGTATCCATGATCCCCGGAAGTAAAAAAAGTGTTGCCTCCATATTGGACCTGTCTGAGATAAAACAGACCAGAGAGGCACTTTTCAAGCAACAAGCCTATTTCAGCCAGCTATTTAAAAGCTCACCACAGGCTATTATGATGGTTGATGTGGCCGGTAAAATCCTTGGCGTTAATAAAAGTTTTCAATCGCTTTTTGGTCATGAACCTGAAAAAACTGTCGGGCAGTACGGACATCAGATAGTTGTCCCTGATGATCGTATTGATGAAAGCCAAGCGCTCCACCAGTCAGCATTAAAGGGAGAATCAATACGAAAAGAGACCTTAGGTAAGCATAAAAACGGTGACCTAATACCCATATCCATGATCAGTTACCCAGTAATAATAAATAATCAGACCGAGGGTTTTTTCTATATATATGATGACATTTCAGAAAGAAAGACTTTTGAGGAGCAGCTTCACCGCCAGGCTTTTTACGATTCACTCACAAGCCTTCCCAACAGGATCCTATTTATGGAGCGACTGGGACGTGCAGTAGAGGTGGCAAAACGTAAAAAAAAATATTCTTTTGCCGTACTTCTGATAGATCTTGATAGCTTCAAGGATGTTAATGACAGTCTTGGTCATCAGGCAGGGGACAGCCTTTTAATTGAGATTGCCAACAGGTTCCATTCCTGTACCCGTTCTGTGGATACTGTGGCCCGTCTTGGAGGTGATGAGTTTGCCATTATAACAGAGGATTATGATGATACCAATGAAGTCATACAGATTGCAAAGCGAATCCAGAGTGCGGCTGAGATGCCATTTTATCTGGATAACTCGGTAACACATATCAGCACCAGCATCGGCATAGTTTTGGAAGCACAACCGTATGACGACCCGGAAAATATTTTACGCGATGCTGATATCGCAATGTACAGAGCCAAAGCCAAAGGCAGAGCATGTTTCAAGATCTTTAATCAAAAAATGCATGAGCTTGTTGTTGAATCACAGACGATAGAAAACGATCTTAGAGAAGCCATTAGCAAAAAAGAGCTAAGGCTTCATTACCAGCCCATACTCTCTACTGGTACAGGGAAATTGAGCGGGTTCGAAGCTCTTGTGCGCTGGGAACATCCTGAGAAGGGGCTCATATTTCCGGATAAGTTCATCGATGTTGCAGAAAAAACAAGCCTTATTAATCCTCTGGGCAGGTGGGTTCTTATTGAAGCCTGCCGGCAGATGGAAAAATGGCATACAAGTTTTCCGGAATGCCAAAATCTTACCATAAACGTAAATTTCTCGGTT
>JAUXBD010000104.1 GCA_030619585.1 Desulfobacteraceae bacterium | reverse complement strand
TATCGCTCTTTTTAACAGCATGCACACAGAACATATGGGTGTTTTTGGAAACATGGGAAGCATGGGAGGACTAAAGGCTTTGAGGCGGAACTTATGCCATATAGCTTCAAGCCATCTGCTTCAGGAGGATGACAAAGAGTACAATTTTAATTTTGCCTTAAAAGAGCTTGATAAAATTCCTGCCGTTGTAAATTTCTGCAGGCGGGAACAGGGAATCATAATTCAAAAAGGCAACCCCAAGGGTATCTCTAATGTTGGAGATCTCGGTCAGCCCGGAATAAAAATGGCAAACCGGCCTCTTGGCACCGGCACACGTTTGCTCTTTGACAGGGAGCTTAAAAAAGCAGGTCTTAATGGAGAGTCAATTGAAGGATACCATAAGGAGTTCGGCAGACACCTTGATGTTGGTATTGAAGTTCTATCCGGCAGAGCTGATGCCGTTCCCTGCATACGGGTTGTGGCTGTTCTGCTTGGCTTGGATTTTATTCCTTTGAGATGGGAGCGGTTCGACCTTCTGATTCAAAAGGATCGGTTTTTTGACAAAGGGGTTCAACTATTGCTCGGTCTGCTCCATGAGTCTTCTTTCAAACAGTTGTTTGAGGAAAATTCCGGTTATGATCTTGGCTCTTCCGGCAAGGTGGTGTTCCCCCAAGAGTAATTAATGAGAAATGCGAGTTAAAGTGACTGATGTTAAGGTCTAAATTTATAGTATAGGGAGTCCCTATTTATAATGATATTGATCAATTATATATTTATTGGCCGCAGATTAACGCGGATAAATTAATTAAAAATCTGAGACTATCTGCGTTAATCTGCGTCCTAAAAAATATCAAAACGCCCGCGCGGGAGCGCGCTACCTTGATAAAACCCATAGGAAAAAAAGGAGAAAAGGGTGAAAAGAAAATTAAGTTTGATTATGATCACGGTTCTTTTAATGGTTGGCATGATAACAACCGCATCGTTTGGCGAAGAGAAAATCATTAAGATGTCCACCACAACCAGCACACAGGCTTCAGGGCTGCTTGACATTCTTCTTCCTGAACTTGAAAAAGATACCGGTATAAAGGTTAAGGTTATTGCAAAAGGCACAGGAGCGGCTATTCGTGACGGAAAGGATGGAAACGTTGATGTGATCTTTGTTCACGCAAAGCAACGAGAAGAGCAGTTTGTTAAGGATGGGTTCGGCACCAAACGCTATGCTGTTATGCATAACGACTTTGTGATACTTGGTCCTGAAAAAGATCCGGCCGGAATAAAGGGAAGTCATGATGCCGCAGACTCTCTGGCAAAAATTGCCCGCACCCAATCAATGTTTGCATCAAGGGGAGATGACAGCGGAACACATACAAAAGAGCGGGCCCTGTGGGAAAAAACAAGTGTTTTGCTTAAAAGCACAACAACAACCATCGTTAAAAAAGGAAAAGAGACAGAGATAAATTTTGTTCAGCCGGAAGGGAAATGGTATATGTCTCTAGGTCAGGGAATGGGGAAAACAATTACCTTTGCCGATGAAAAACAGGCCTATACCCTTTCTGATCGCGGGACCTATATAAAATATAAACATGGCAGAAAAGATGGGATCGATCTTGCGGTTTTTTGTGAAAAAGATTCTTTACTAAGCAATCCTTACGGAGTCATACCAATCAGCAAGGAAAAACGCCCCCATGTTAAATATGGTCTGGCCAAAGAGTTTGCAGATTGGCTTGTATCTCCAAAAGCTCAAAGTCTTATTGCAAACTACAAATTACATGGGGAGCAACTTTTTTATCCTGATGCTGTAAAGTAACAAAACTCAATTCCTATGGATTTTCTTTTAGACAGCCTTATATCTTCATTTATGCTTGTTGCCTCTTTGGACAGGGAGCTTTTTTCCGTTGTTGCCGTATCTCTTAAGGTCAGCATCACCTCCAGTCTATTTGCAAGCATGATCGGCATGCCCTTTGGGTTCTTCGTGGCCATTGAATCTTTTAAGGGTAAAAGGATGCTTATAACCTGCCTCAATACCCTTCTTGCACTTCCTACAGTTGTGATCGGTCTTTTTGTATATGCCCTGATTTCAAGGAGAGGAATATTCGGCCCATTTGACCTTCTGTATACACAAAAGGCGATCATTATAGGTCAGACAATTCTTATTGTGCCTGTGGTTGCAACATTTACTATTGCAGCCATCAGTCGTATAGATGACCGTTACAGGAAAACCGCCATGACCCTTGGTGCAAACAGGTTTCAGACCATATTTGTAATAATAAGGGAAGCCCGTTTTGGAATAGCTGCAGCGGTTATTGCCGCATTTGGCCGGGTTGTCTCTGAAGTGGGAATAAGCATGATGCTGGGTGGAAATGCAAGGGGGTTCACCCGTACCATGACCACTGCCATGGCCCTTGAATATGATAAAGGAGAGTTTACCCTTGCCGTGGCCCTTGGTATTATCCTGCTCTCTGTGAGTTTTGGCATTAATCTCCTCTTCCACTTTTTCCAGGGGAGGACCGGGCAGTGACAGCTTATTCATTATCACAGGTCACAAAGGTATATGGCAAGAAAACCGTACTGGATATAGATTCCCTTAAGATAGAAAAGGGAGCCATATATGCACTTTTGGGACCCAATGGCGCAGGTAAAACCACATTATTAAAAATTCTTGGTTTTCTTGATTATCCCACTACCGGAAATATTTATTTTCAATCAACGCCTGTGACCTTTTCCCAGGGTTTTCTCCATCCGCTCAGAAGGAAGGTGGTTATGGTAAGCCAGCGACCTATACTTTTTACAACAACGGTTTATAAAAACCTGGAGTTTGGACTCAAAATCAGGAAGGTACCCAAAAAAAAGCGAGATCGGATTATAGCCGAATCTCTTGATCTGGTTGGCATGAACCATATGGTACAGGCCCAGGCCCACAAACTTTCAGGGGGTGAAACACAACGTGTGGCCCTGGCCAGAGCCGTGGCTCTATCCCCGGATGTTATTCTGTGCGACGAGCCGACTTCCAGTGTGGATCTTGAAAACCAGATAACCATCATTAATCTTCTCAGACAGATAAATAAAGAAAAAAAGCTCACACTTGTTTTCACATCACATGATAAGCTTCAGGCTACGTCCCTGGCACATCAAACACTTTTTCTAGACCAGGGTAGGCTTGCAACAGCATCATATGAAAATCTTTTCACCGCTGTATTAACCGCAAAAGAAAGAGGCCTTGCCCAGTGTGTGATTCAAAACTCCTTAACTCTATCCATATCATCTGATAAAACCGGCAAAGTCCGATTGCTGATCGATCCTGAAAAAATAGATATTGCTAAGAACGTAGAAAACCGAAACAGAGAAAACCATTTACAAGGCAAGGTTGTGCAGGTTGCCCAGGAAAAAGGGAAAATACGCGTAGTTGTTAAATCCGGAGTGTATATTACCCTGCTGTTGTCATTAGAGAAATACAGCGAAGTGCAGCCAATGGTAGGAGAGACAGTTCATATATCCATTGCACCCGATGCTGTAAAGATAATATAGCTGCCACATTTTTTATCATTTTGTCCGCATCATTTAATATTGTTTCACCTTGTACTCGTTAGCGCAAATCTTTTTTGACATGCTCAACAATGATCTCTTCTGACATCTCTTTACCCAGAACATAGCGGTTATCCTTCGAGGCAACAACTACCTGTCCCATGCCTAAGTTGGATATAACTTCAACCTCATCTCCTACCCTTAACCCCATGTTAAGAAGGCGCATGTTTTCATTTGTTGCTCCAGAGGCATATTTTTTAAGGACAAGCCTTTCACCAGGCTTTGCCTTATGAAGGGGCATAAGCTTGGGATGCTCCTTTAAGCAGTCAGAGCAAATGCCGTATATCTCCATCTTGTGCAAAAGCATGTGGAAGCCAAATTCCCCTGCTATCTGCAACTGCAGCATCTCAAGATGGTCATCTGTGAACTCAATTATTTTCCTGCACTTTGTACAGACCATATGATCATGATGCTGCCCGAGGTGTCTGTGTTCATAGCGGTTTTTCCCGTTGTCGAACCTGTTCTCTTCTGCGAACCCGAATCTCACCAAAAGCTTTAAAGTGTCTTTTACAAATTCTTTTGCAAGGACGGTCTGTTGCTTTTCAAGAATTGATATCAACTCTTCAACTGTAACGTGCTGCTCTGTCTGAAGGAAAGCTTCGAGTATTGCAAAGCGTTCCTCAATGTGATCTATCCCCTCCTGCTTAAACAGCTTTTTGAACTGTTTTGTTTCCTGAATATGGATCGGTTTCATTGACTGTTCACCTTACAACTTTAAAATCATCTTCGCTGCACTTTTCCCGGTCAGTTCCGCAAGATTCGCAGGTGCAACCGCAGCCCCCGCTTTTAGCTGTTTTATATGTTTTGTAAAATTTTTTACCAACATATATGGCAGCTACAGCAATGATAATAAAAATAATTATATTTTCCATTTTAATCACCTCTACATTGATCGGACATTTATGGTTAAAACCCAACAGCTTTTCCCACCTGGAAAACAAGCACCGCCAGGGTAAAAGCAAGTACAGTATTAAATACCATTGAAAACACACCCCATTTCCAGGAACCCGCCTCTTTTGAGAGGCAGACAACAGTTACAAAACAGGGTGCATAAAATATAGTAAATATAATAAGCGCAAATGCAGTAAGCTGGCTCCAGCCAGGCGCTTGGGCAAGGGTTTTTGACAAGGAGCCGGTTTCATCAGGGTCAACTTCGCCCAGAGAGTAAGCTGTGCCGAGAGTTGAAACGACGACCTCTTTTGCGGCAAACCCTCCAACAAGGGCGATATTTGTTCTCCAGTCAAAACCAGCCCATTTTGTTATCCCTTCCATGGCAATGCCTAACCGTCCGGCAACAGAGTTTCTTAACCCGGCTTCCGCCTCCTTTGCGTCTATTTTAAAAAGGGCATCTTTTACAGCCAGGGCTTTATCGGAAAGCTCAATATCCTCATCCTCATTTTCAATGGCTGAGATAATAGTAGCGGGGACATCTGCAAGTACTTCCTGACGTTTTTGCTCATATTTTTCTATTTGTGAGCCGGGCAGTCCGGGAAAGGTCATCAACGCCCAGAGTAAAACTGAAATTCCAAGGATAACTGTTCCAGCCTTTTTAATATAGCCCCATGTCCTTTCCCAGGTGTGTATAAAAAGGCCCTTAAAAGTGGGTAGTCGATATGGGGGGAGTTCCATAATAAAAGGTGTAGATTCTCCCTTTATTACTGAAACCCTCAGGAGCTTCGCAACAAGAAGAGCGCCAGTCCATGAAATAACGGTAATAATAACCATAACCATTGCTTTGCTTTGTGTAAAAAATGCTGCTGTAAGAAGGGCAAAGATGGGCAGTTTGGCCCCGCAATTCATGAAAGGTACGGTCAAAAGAGTGGCAAGACGCTCCCGGGGTGATTTTAAAGTCCTTGTTGCCATTACCCCCGGCACAGCGCAACCCCCGGCAATGCCTCCGGATATTATGTAAGGCATAACGGAACTTCCGTGTAGTCCGAACACTTTAAACACTCTGTCCAGCATAAAGGCAACCCTTGCAAAATAACCGGAATCTTCCAAAATGGAGATACCGAAAAACATGAAGAATATGATAGGCACAAAACCCAGCACACCTCCCACTCCATCAATTATTCCGGATATAATCAGGGATTTAAGCATGCCATCAGGCAACAGGGAGTCGGCAACCCCTCCGCACCATCCGAAAAAGGACTCAAACCATCCAACGGGTATTTCACTGTAAGTAAATGTAAAGTGATACAGCCCAATGAGAACTGCAATCATTAATAAAGGGCCGGCAAACCGGTCGGTTACAACCCTATCAATTTTGTCGGATATGTAAAGCCTGTCTCTGTCTTTTGAATAAGTGATCACACCTTGTTTTAATATAGACTTGATATAGCCATACCTGTGGTCTGCAATCAAAGCATAAGGATATGTGTCCAAATTCTTTTTAAGATGATCTGAGACACGTTTTACCTCCTGTTCCAGATGGTCCGAGATTTCGGGATCTGATTCCCGGCCAGATTCTATCACATGCTCATCTTCTTCCAGGTATTTCAGTGCAACCCATCGCGATGGATAAAC
>JAUXBD010000281.1 GCA_030619585.1 Desulfobacteraceae bacterium | reverse complement strand
CTGTATGTGATGTCTTCAAATCCACTGTGCCCAGTTAAATCATTTGTGAAATACTTGTCTGTGCTACACCCTGATTGTGATTATTTTTGACAGCGTCCAGCCAAAAACAGTTGTAATATCAGCTGGATGGAAAGGCCGGTTCGGGTTTCCACACAAAGCGGTTTTAAAAAAATACCGCCAAAGAGGGTGTGAGGTGTTTCGCACGGATATACAAGGTGCAATAATGATTCAAACCGATGGAGATGTTTTAAATATCAGGACCACAATAGATTAAAGACAATATCGGCTTGCTTTATGGTGAAGAGCTGTAATATAAGATTTTTATTCACATAAAAAATATTAATATTTCTTACTAGGAGATGAAATGGGTCATTCCACAATGATTGGAATTGTTTTGTGGATCGCAAGCGGGGTGTTGTTTTTATTTAAAGCGCTTTCTATTCTTATGGGAAAAGAACTGCACTTTTTTTCAATCAAAGAAATTTGCCAGGGCAATCTTGAGTGGATTGACAAGATTCCCTTTTATGCGGGACAAAAGGCAATGACCTATGTTTCCAATTCATCCCTATCTTCTGTACTGCTTGTTGCAGGCATGATATTTATAATAATCGGAATGCTTAAAAAACATTAGCTTATCTGTGGCCCGGATCTTTTTTTAATAGCAGTGGCAACAGTTTAAAAATATTGAACATTTTTTTATACACCTCTTTGTATGTGCTTTTGCCTGATATTATTTCAATGTAGTTTCTGCCAAGTTTACTACCATGGGAGTGAAGAATTTTATAAACAAGCCTTGGATGATTATATAAAAGGTACCCCAGCCGTTTGGCATAGGTCAGCTCTTTTAAAAACTCTTTGTTTAATAGTTTATTATAGAGTTCCATGTGCTTATGGCCTGATTCCACTGCATTTAAAATAACCTCTGAAGCAATTAGAGCACCTTTTAGGGCAAAATATATCCCCTCTCCGGTTACAGGGTCGGTAAAGCCTGCCGCATCTCCAACAAGCAAGCCCCGATCATCTGCAAACACACTGTTTTTGCACGGCATACAGGGGATTAAATGCCCTTTTACAGTTGTTATGCTGGCGCTGTTTTTCTCATCTTTACTTTTTACATAGGCGGTTAGATAGTGTTTTAACGATTTTATCTTTTGTGAGTAGGTGCCAACCCCTATGGACAGGTGAGATGATTTGGGAAATACCCATCCATAACCTTTTGGAATAACACCAAAATCAAAACAGACGCTATTTTTAAACTTTTCCACCGCATTCGGATCTTTATAAAGGACTTCCCCTTCAATGGCGATTATCAGGTTCGGCTTTCTTAAAAACCCCAAACTTTTTGCCACTTTGCTGTGAACACCATCAGCGCCCACAATAAGTTGTGTTTTGTACCGCTTAACAGAACCGTTTGATCGTATTGTCTCAACAGTCAAATTGCCGGAAGAACCCGATAGAGTTTTAAAAGTTGTGTTTTCATGTACCACAGCCCCGGCTTCAATCGCCTTTTTAGCTAAAAAATGATCAAATTTGTCTCTCATCACCATTGTGATTATCGGTTTATCAAAGGTCTCCATAAATACAGGTTTATTTTCAATGCATATAATGGCTGTATGTGAGTAATCCTCCACAACTTCGCTGATATCAAAGGGAAGAATGTCCACAGCCTTTTTTGTAAGGCCTCCTCCGCAGGCCTTGTATCTCGGGAGAGACTTTTTTTCTATAATCAATATCTTAAGGCCTTTGCTTGAAAGAAGATAGCCGAGATGTGCGCCTCCGGGACCACAGCCAACTATTATAACATCGTATCTGTCTTTGTCGGACATGCTTGTTCTCGATTGATTGTAAGTGGAAAAATCGGGCTTCCGGTATTTCCCTGTCGTTATAAAGGATACTAAGTCTGTTTCTCTATTATATAAAAAAATCTTTAATATCCAGTACCAAAATCCTTATGATGAAAAACATTTATGATCTTTTACAATTCATGGTATAGAGGGATGATGATCAAAAGAGCTTATATATATTTCATAGTAAAGTCGGTCATAGTGTTTTTTGTTTTATCATGTGTTGCAGCCGGCATTGGATTATCTGTTTACTCCTGGCAGCTTTCACAACAGATCCACAAGCGATTTTCAACACGACGCTGGAGAATTCCTTCCACAATTTTTTCTGACATTACCATTATTTATCCCGGACAACAAATAGATCAAAACGTTTTTGCCAAAAAACTGAAAAATATTGGCTACCGTGCTGTTGCATATCCGCCTTTGCACAAAGGAGAGTTTACTCTTGTGGCATCAGTGATTGATATTTTTCTCAACGATCTTGATGTGCCATCCCTAAAACGCAAAGGGGTCCCAATTAGTATAAAATTTTCAGAAGATCGTATAGAATCCGTTATTCGAACTGATACTAAAGAGCCACAGCCTGTCATCGAACTTGAGCCGGAAAAATTGATGCTTTTTTTTGGCCCGGAACGTGAACAACGGCAACTGGTGTCCATTAATGATGTTCCAAAGCATCTTGTTTTTGCAGTATTGGCGGCAGAGGATAAAAATTTTTTTAAGCACATTGGGGTTTCTCCCATGGGAATGGGAAGGGCTCTTTATACCAACCTTCGTCACGGAGGTGTCAGGCAGGGTGGGTCAACTTTGACCCAGCAACTTACCAAAAACTATTTTTTAACTTCAGACAGAACAATCTCAAGAAAACTTCAAGAGATTCTCACCTCTATGATTTTGGAGTTGATGTATGAAAAGGATGAGATCCTTGAAATATACTTAAATGAGATTTATTTTGGTCAAAAAGGGTCGGTGTCGGTGAACGGGGTGGGGGAAGCCGCAAAGTTTTATTTTGGCAAACCGGTCAGCCGGCTGTCTCTGACCGAAGCGGCAACCATTGCAGGCCTTATCAAAGCACCCAATCAGTATTCACCATATAGGAACCCAGAGCGCTCTCTTGCCAGGAGAAACAGTGTCCTTAAGGCCATGAATAAAAACGGCTGGCTGGATAAAAAAAAGCTTAACGAGGCTCTTAAAATGCCTGTGATAACCTCCGATTTTAAGGCGTACGGCAGAAAAGCACCATATTTCATGGATTACCTGGCCAAGCAGCTTACAGAGTTATACTCTTTAGAGGTGCTGTCAGGCCATGGCCTTTCCATATATACCTCCCTGGACACCCGGGTACAGGCTGCAGCCGAGCAGGCACTTGAAAATGGCCTTGCCAGACTGGAGCGGTTGAATCCGGCCATAAGACGTACAGAGCCTGAAAAAAAACTCCAGGGGGCGGTTGTGGTGATGCAACCCAAGACCGGACACATTCTGGCCATGGTGGGCGGCCGCGAATACGGAGTGAGTCAGTTTAACCGTGCTGTTCAGTCGTTAAGACAGCCGGGAAGTGCGTTAAAACCTTTTGTTTATTTGAGCG
>JAUXBD010000348.1 GCA_030619585.1 Desulfobacteraceae bacterium | reverse complement strand
TGTACGCAAGGCTGCCGAAGCTGCCGGCGCACGCTGTGCGGAATCCAAACACTGGGAACTGGGCGGTGACGGAGCCCTTGAATTTGCAGATGCTGTTATTGACGCATGTAACGAGGAAAACGATTTTAAATTCCTCTATCCTCTTGAGATGAAGCTTCGTGACCGTGTTGAAATCATTGCAAAAGAGGTATACGGAGCAGACGGTGTTTCATGGAGCCCCGATGCTGAGAAAAAGGCAAAGATGCTTGAAGATGATCCCAAGTATGCTGATTTTGCCACAATGATGGTTAAATCACACCTGAGCCTGACCCATGATCCGACACTAAAAGGGGTTCCAAAGGGATGGACTCTTCCGATCCGTGACATCCTGATCTACTCTGGAGCCAAGTTCCTCTGCCCGTGTGCAGGAGCAATAAGCCTTATGCCTGGAACCGGTTCAAACCCGGCATTCAGAAGAATTGATGTTGATACAAAAACAGGTAAGGTAAGCGGACTGTTCTAAACTGATTAAGTAATGTTATTTTTTAAAAAAGGGCCTGAAAGTTTTCAGGCCCTTTTTTTATGATTAATTAGACCAATTATTTACTTTTGTTTTAAACTCTTTAAGGATTTTACGGTCAGCTCCTTTTCCATAGCGCAGCAGGATGTAAAGGTCTATCACATCGGTTGCCCTGTCTCTTATATTTTTGTTTCTGCTCCCGATCATCTTTATATAGTCCAAAGGGCCCTGTGACGGTTTTTTCGGCAAACCGGTTTTTGCAAGCTTTGAGCAAAATTTCATATACAACTCCTGAACAGAGTCTTTTTTTCCACCTGTTTTGTAAATACGTCTCACCAAAAAGGTTGTGACCAATATGAGAAAAAAACAGGCAACAATCATTGATACTTTTATCCATATATTACTTACTAAATTAAACCCCTTAAGATATGAAAAAAATGCTTTTTGATGTATGTATGAATATCCGACAAATACGATATCCCACTTGGTACTTATTGCATCCCACCTGAGCCTGGTTGTTGCCCAAAAGTCCAAAGCCCAGGTATTGTTTTCTGATTGCAGAAAAGAAGGAAGTTCCTCTTGTGCGACGGCACCTGCCACCCCATCTGAAATCCTTTCCGGAGCAACAAAGGATGTTGGATCAACCCTCACCCATCCTTTACCGGCAAGCCATACTTCCGTCCATGCATGGGCGTCTGACTGGCGGACAATAATATAATTTCCAAAAGGATTGTCCGTTCCTCCCATGTATCCTCCGATTACCCTTGAAGGCACACCGGCAGCGCGCATTAAAAAAGCAAAAGATGACGCATAGTGCTCACAAAACCCATTTTTTGTTATGAAAAGAAAATTATCAATGGGGTCTCTCCTTACATCAGAGGGCTGCAAATTGTATTTGAAATTATTTTCTTTAAAAAACAGGCCCGCTTTTTCAACTATCTCTTCAGGAGAGCTCGATTCATTCCTCCATCTGCCGGCCAGCATTCGCGCTTTTTTGTTCCCAAAAGGGGGCAGTTGTAATGCAGCTTTCTCCCAGATTCGGAAATCTCCTGTACTGTACGATGTAAATGATTTCAGGCGATAGCGAAACTTTTTCTTTAAGGGCCTTTTTAGCATCAAACTGAAATCACTTAACATTTTTGTTCTGCCCGGCGAAAAAACAGGTACATCAAGTGAAAAAATGCGCAGCTTTGAATGGGGCTCCAAGGTGATATTGTATTCAACAGGATTCTTCCCTTGAATAAATTTCCTGCTTTTTGGAATCCTCAAAGTGGTGTTCCAGCTATTACCATCAAAATGCCAGAAAACCACACCACGCCAATATAAAAGATTTTGCGCAGGAACAGGTCCTTTAAACTCCACTCTAAATGCAGTCTCGTCATTAAACACGAGCTTTGCCACATCTCCAAGTGCCAGGGTTTCGGTAAAACCTGTTTTGCCTGTGGCTTGCCGGATCGTTCCCAGAAAGTTGCCCCGCAAACGTGGAAAGAGAAAAAACAGTGCCAGCATCAGCGGCAGGGCCTGCACCATGATTGTGGCTGAATGTCGAAGATTGTCCGTAAACCGGCCCTTTGGACAGTTGATATAAATCAAAATAGCGGTAATGATCAGAACGGAAAAAAAGAGGTACAGTGTCATGGCAAGGTTTTCAAATTCTAACAGACTTGTGATAACGAGAAAGTATGCAATAAAAACCGTGACCATACGGTCCCGGTATGTCCGGATCTCCAGGGGTTTTAGGCCCGCCATTACTGCCAGAAGACCGAAAAATGCCAGACCGCCGATCATGTGGCGATAGGTTATCAGGATACCGGCCAACCCGAATATGGGAAAAAGGGTTTGGAGAGATCTTCCGGGTAGCGGCAATTGATATTTTACGGATAAAAGCAGATAACCCCAGAATAATGCGCACCAGATTACAATCCATATCGGCAGTCTTAAAACCTGGGGCAAAATGGCAATCGATAGGGCAACTATAATTGGAAAGATATATTTGTCTTTGACATTTTTCATTTTTGTTTCGATATTAAAGTAATGATGAACTCGTAAAAAGCCAGGTTCAACGGCGCTTGCGCCGCTATTTTATCGAATAACTTTTAATTTTATATCAATGTCATTAACTTAATAAATCTGGAGATACTTACAACATTTTTTTACCATGAAGATCATGAAGGGCATGAAGAAAAGAGAAAAAAATCTTCATGTTCTTCATGATCTTCATGGTGATCAATAATAAAG
>JAUXBD010000034.1 GCA_030619585.1 Desulfobacteraceae bacterium | reverse complement strand
TTGTGGGACAAAATTCCGATATTCAGTTTTAATGCATGGGTGATTGATGCAAAAGCATGGTACTTGAGTTTCGGCATCCATACTTTGAAATCCGCATCTTTAATATATTTTGACAGCAGTATCTCCCGGTGCCACACACCCTTTTCAAGAGGTATTCTTACCATGGCACGCTCATCCAGATCAAAAAGATCAACCCCTGTCTTTTGGGCCATGTGAAAATACCCGGCCTCTTTCAAATGCATTCTTGTTGGGCTGCCATATCCACTGGACTCTCCTATACTTATCTGGTCAGGAGTATGTTCCCTTAAAATCCTAACCATAGCTTCAGTAACCATCGGGTGGGTAAATGAATGCAGGCTGCAGTGTTTGTCGGCAGCCACCACATTGGGTTTTATAAATATTTTGCCCTTTATATTTAAATTCAGATCTTTAACAGATTCCCTGATTATACCTGAAATTTCATCTAATACATAATCATTGCAACTTCTTATAATTACTCGTGGTGTCCCCATAGCCTGCCTTTGATGCTGCATTCCATTATTCATATTAACTATCCTGATATATGCGCTATTATAGCTGTTGTCAATAAACAGCTTAGTCCGAGAGAAATGCTGGTTACAGAATATGTAGTTCCCGAAACATGGGCAAAAGGAGAGATTTTGAAATGGTTTATAGACAGATCTGTAAAAAGTTGACCAAGAAGCAGGGCTATGATTAGCCCCGCTTCTTATGTTAGATTGGATGGGCTTTTTTTATTTTGATGCGGGTACATCCTCTAGTATATCCTGGGGAGCAGTATCGCTTTTTTCTGGAAGTACAGCCTTATCTATCTCTTCAGTAGCGGGATTTACTTTTGTTTCTTCAGAATAACCTTCAGGCTCCATGGAAGTTGTCATTTCAACTGCTGTCGTATCTTGTTCAGCAGAGGCTGTTTTATCAGCAGTTTCTGCAAAAGCAATCCCACCGGCAAGAAACAAAACGACCATAACCACACCAAATACTCTTTTTTTCATCACAAATCTCCTTTCTTAATTATGTTAAGATTAAATAAAAACAGATATGACCGGAGTGTTTCTCACAGCCAGTATCACTTATATTTTCCACTTTGGTCCGCTCTGTATCATAACAGGGTAACCGATTTGCCATCACAATACAGCAATTGATATGCCAAAAAAGCTAAATGTTTAACTATCTGAAATTATAGTTTATTTACTTATGATATCTCAAATAAAAATGGCATGGAGTAGGTTTTTTCAGACAACTATGGCAGCCTATATTGACTCATTTGTGTTAATATATTGTAATTTAAATAAATAAAGTGTGGAGGGTATTGCATACAAGCGATACATTATAACCATTAAAGAGGCAGGTCACTTTTCCCATTTGTAAAAGCCAGATGAGGTGAATCGGGCAATACAGGACTTTGTCAAAACAATATAAGTTTATGATTAGTTATTTTGAAAACCAATCGATTTTTTTACGTTAACTATGTCTGCCAGAGAAGCCGAAGGATTTGGTTTTAGCAGAGTAGAATTGTCATTCCGTGAAAAAAAGCCGACAAGTTTAACAGCGATGATAGACAGGAAAATTACACCAAACATGGCAGCGACTCTTGCAAGGTCAGATATTATTGAGCTTTGTTTTTTATAGGGCATGCTAACCTCCTGGACCTTATCCGTTTCTTTGTCTATATTAGGTTTAGCAAGTGCTGTGCCAAGTGGACTTATGGCGATATCTGTATTTATATTAATTAGTTATGAAAAGATGTTAATTTTTGAGTTTTGATACGGGAAGATAATTGGGTAGTTTATTACATACAAATTGTGTCTTTAATCCATTCCAGTGCAAAGTTCAGTAGTTCCATACGGAATAATTTTAACCAAATGGCAAAAATAGCCTGTCATAAATGACTATCAAAACCGGGGGGTATGAACAAAGAAGGGTATGCATTTCAGCATCCGTTTTTAATAATCTGTGTCAAGCATGAAGAGCCATGTCCTCTGTTTTTTCATTTCAACGCTTCCCAACCTCTTTTACAATACCAAGAGCGATTTTAAATGCAATGGGACCTATTATCTGATTGATCGATATCACAGCAAGCACCAGAGTTATAAGATACACTCCTATTTCCGGGAACTGGCGCTGGGCCAGCTGGGCCAGCCCGATCGCAACTCCTGCCTGGGTTATATATGCCATCCATGCTGATTGTCTGTGACATGCAGGATCACGGCTAATCGTTCCTGCAATAAAGGTGGCCAGTAAAATTCCAAAAATACGGATTACAACCAGGCACAGGGCCATGGACCAGCAGATTCGCAGAGAGTCAAGATTAAGGGCAGCACCTGCCAGGGAGAAAAAAAGCACATAGATAGGCAGGGCCATGCGGTCCATGCTTTCCATAAAATCGTCTCCGACTCCGCTGAAGTTCTGTACAAAAAACCCCGCACTCATGCAGATCAGTAAAGGCTCCAGGTGCAAAGATATATTAAACTGGCTGTCCATAAAACCGCTGAGCCATAAAGATGTTTTAGTTACGGCAAATGCAAGAAAAAGTAGAAACAGCGTAAGGTCTTTTCCGAATCGCTTAATATGAAACGAAATGATCAAGCCCAGGCCCACACCCACCAAAAGAGAAACTATCATCTCTGCTGACAGTGCTGCAAACACCTGAAGATCCATTACAGCGCTGCCTGTTATGATTACCTTTGCAACAGCCAGTGCAAATGTAAAAAACACGATGATAAGTACGTCTATCAAAACGGTCACACCAAGAACTGTTTCTGTAAAAGGACCCCGAGCCCGGCATTCGCTTATAATGGCAATTGTAGAAGACGGTGACCTGGCCACAGATATAACACCTAAAAGTATTGCAAGCACGATTATCTGAACGGAAGAAAGATTGCCGGTAAATGCAAAAAAATGTCCTGCTGATGTTACAAATCCTGATACGAGGCAACAAATAACCACGGTTTGCAGCACAATGTTAAGGATAATGGCTTTTTTGCGCTTTTTTAGCGATTGCAGGCGAAGTTCTCCGCCTGCCGTAAGGGCGATAAAGCTTAAGGCCAGCTCGTCAACAAGTTTTAGCTGATCAACCATTTCTATTGAAAGAAAACCACTGACATATGGCCCGGCAATAATCCCTGCAAAAATGCACCCGCTGATCAGGGGAAGCCCAATGATTGAAAGTATTCTTGCGGTCACATAAGCTGCCAGCATTACAAAGCCCAAAGACAGGTTTATAAGGCCGGCCCTTTGCCAGCTTGATTCAAAAGGGATGCTTTTCAGCCACAAAACAAAAAGCGTCAGCAGGACCAGTATCATAAAACAGGTCAAAAGATTGTCTCGCTTTTGTAAAGGGGTCATTTTTCACCCTCTTTCAGCAGCTGTTTAAGAAAAAACGGGCTTAAAAAGTCATTGAACAGTATGGCAAAAAGAGCCATACTGACCACATACATGGTTGTTTCAAAGGGAAACGCTTTTTGAAAATCAAACAAAATGGCAAATGAAAGTCCTCCCTGTTCAAGCATACCAAAACCCAAAAAAGCGGGTTGATGCTTCAACTTTGAGACTGCCTTTGTGATAATATATCCTCCGGTGAATTTCCCCAGGCCCCTTAAAAGGCAGTAACCGGCTGCAGCATATATAATCCATGCCGATCCAAGTTGCATCGTTCCTCCCAGGAAAAACAGGAGAAGAATATAAATAGGTTTTTCAACACTTATAAGAATGTTGTATATTCTTTCTTTATCCCTTGTAAGGTTTGCGATGCAAAACCCCATAAAAAAATTTGTAAGCAATGGTGAGTAATTTATTATTGAAGCAGTACCACTTATAAATACTGTCATGCCTATAACAACCAGAGTAAGTTCCTGCTCGCTTCTTTTCTGGGAAAGGAAAAGAAGGTACAGGACAAGAAGGCTGACACACGCAACGACGCTGATTACAAATCCTATCCCCAGCTCTCTTACCCATGATGGCCCTGCAAAAAGGGACGATCGGAAAAAAAATGCAAGGTTGAATATCAGAAGAGCAACAAGGCTGTCAATGCTGGATATATACTGCAAAAGTTTTACAGTGTTCTGGCGACCGGCAACAGAGTCCGGAGCAAGCAGGGCAATTCCTGCATGGGCAGTACAGGTGGCCGCAGATGCCATGGCAAGGGCGGTAACTATTTTTATGGGACCTGTAATCTCTATAAATAAAGGAAGTGCAAAATATACTCCGCAAAAAACAGGTATGAATGTTAAAATCCCTTCAGAAACAGCTGCAAGAAAAAATTCAGGGAGAAACCGTTTGAGTTTAACAACTTCAAATTGAAACCCGAATATCAGGCCGATCCATCCCAAAAGTAGCGCCGCCAATGGCTCTAACCCCCTGCATGTCTGTTCATCCAGGATATTTAAGAACTGTGGGCCAAGGAGTAGCCCCAGAAAAAGAAACTCGGTGCCGGTCAGGTAGAACTTGCGTGCAAAAAGCGGCAACCGGAAACTGCGAAAGGTAAGGTGGTACCCGCTAAAAGCCAGGATTATGACGATTAGAAGTGCAAAAAAAATCTTCATTCATCTTTATTAACCGGTTTGCCATATAAAATCCAGCAAACTTTTTTTAAAATCTATCATTCTCTGCGCTATCTCTAAGAGCCAAAGGCGGGGCAAGTATTTCCGACCATACAACTGCTCTTCGCAGGCCTTCGGTAGTATAATCAAGAGTTTCAGGAAACGATCTCTTTTCAGTAGCAATCGGTTTTACGGGCACTTTTTTTTCAGGGAATTTCCTCTCTGCAGCTCCTTTTTTATGCAATATCGGGGGGGCTTTAACCTCTTTTTTTTTATTGCTGACTTTGGCCTGTTTTGGTGTGGGAACCGGTATATGCTCAGAAGCTTTTTCAGGTTTTGGGGGCATCACTTTCTCCCAGCCTGAAGATGGTTGCGGCTGGGGTTGAGCCGGAGCGTTTGCAGCTTCAATCTCCTTTTTTATCTGTGATGAAATTTCTGCCAGCATGCCTTTTAACCCTGGCTTACCGCCCGTCTTCTTTTTGGAAGGGTCTTTTTTTTGGGAGACCATGCTTTTGAAGATCTGGGAAACAACAAAGATCAGTACGAATATAATAGGTATAAGGTTATCAAGATCCATAAGCTGTTTACCCTTACTCCTGCGGTGTTTTATCGTCAGGAGATGCTATCTTGTCTCTCATCTCGGTATCTGCCATGATATTTTTCATTTTGTAATAGTCCATTATCCCCAGGTTGCCTTTTCTGAAAGCATCTGACATGGCAATGGGGATCTGGGCCTCTGCCTCAACAACCTTTGCCCTCATCTCTTCAACTTTTGCCTTCATCTCCTGTTCACGGGCAAAGGCCATGGCCCTTCTTTCTTCTGCCTTTGCCTGGGCAATTTTTTTGTCAGCCTCTGCACGGTCTGTCTCCAGTTCAGCTCCTATATTTTTGCCAACATCAACATCTGCGATATCAATGGAAAGAATATCGTAGGCGGTTCCTGAATCAAGGCCCTTTTCAAGAACCCTTTTGGAGATCATATCCGGGTTTTCAAGAACCAGCTTATGCGTATCTGCAGAGCCGATGGTGGTTACGATCCCTTCTCCCACCCGTGCAAGAATCGTCTCTTCCCCTGCACCGCCAACAAGCCTGTCAATGTTTGCACGAACCGTTACACGGGATAGAGCCTTAAGCTGGATACCGTCTTTTGCCATGGCAGCGACCAGAGGTGTTTCAATGACCTTTGGATTTACACTCATCTGAACAGCCTCCAGCACATCCCTGCCGGCAAGATCAATCGCTGCAGCACGATTAAACTCCAGCTCAATGTTAGCCTTGTCCGCAGCGATTAAAGACTGTATCACCCTCCCCACATTTCCTCCGGCAAGATAGTGAGATTCAAGATCATCGGTGGTAATATCAATCCCGGCCTTTACAGACATTATCTTTGATTCAACAATAAGTTTTGGCGGGACTTTTCGAAAACGCATGAATATTATATTAAACAGGCCCACACGAGCACCTGAAACCAGTGCCTGAACCCAAAGGGAGATTGCTGACCCGATAAAATACAGAAGAACAATTCCGGCAATTACAAGAAAAAGCATCAGTATAAAACTAAGTTTCATGGCACATCTCCTTTAATGTTTATCGTTTACGGTAATTTCATTTACAATGATCTGGTTGCCTGCAACAGATAAGACCGTGATCCTGGAATTTTTATCAATATACTCTCCGCGACTTACAACGTCAACTCTTTTGCCGCTGATAAGGGCGATTCCTGATGGGCGAAGGTTGGTTACGGCGGTGCCTTTTTTACCTATATACTCCTCAAGTTCATGTGATTGAGATGTAACACCATCTTTGCTTGAGAGCTCTTTTCTTAATGTGACCGGTGACTTTGCAAGAAGCTTTATCCCCACAATTATAAGAACCGGCAGCATAATGATATCCGCAGCCACAAAGACAAAGCCGGCAGGGGTGGATATGGTATCAAACACAATATAAAGAGAATACCCGATAAGCCCCATGGCAAGAATCGAGAGCAGGCCGCCTGAGGGAAGTATGATCTCTGCAATAACAACCGCTACCCCCGCAAGCTGAAGAATGATCGGCAGAATAATGTTTTTGCTCATCTGTTTTCCTTATGCCAGATTTTTATAAGGTAGCACGCTAACGCGCTGGCTTTTTGATGTTTTTTAGGACGCAGATAAACGCAGATTTAAAGGATTTTTAAAAAACTAACAAATTGTTTTTGTTTTATTTGTGAATATATGCGTTTATCCACGGGTCTTATTTCCCTTCATCCTTTAATTTCAGTGTTCCAGCATTTATTTTTTATCTTTTTTTGAAACAATCACACGGTTCCCTTTTATATCTGCGATTACAATCGCTGTGCCTTTTTCCAGAAATTCACCCTCTGTAATAACATCAAACACATTGTTTCCTATTTTCATCTTACCCGAGGGTCGTAGAAATGTCATTGCCGTGCCTTCATCTCCGATATTTGCTCTTTGCGATTCCTTTGAATCAGCATGGGAATCCTCAAGCGTGACATCAAGATAAGGCCCGCTGACCACTCTTGATATCTTTGTCAGCACGTATCGCAATAGGGAAAGCGAGATAATGAATGCACAGAGACATGAGGCGAGAACCATAGTTACGTTTTTAACAAGCAGGTCTGCTTCCCATGGAAATGCAGGGTCCGGTATAACAAAGTCCTGCAGGGATAATATCATGCCCGCTGCAACACAAAGCAGTCCTGCAATCCCGGCAATCCCAAAACCAGGGATTACAAAAAGTTCAAGGCCCATAAGAACAGCCCCCAGCATAACAAGCAGAAACTCTGTATGGTCCGCAAGCCCCACCGTATACTGGTTCATAAAAACAAGAGTAAGGCAGATTATCCCGATAATGCCCGGCACTCCAAATCCGGGAGCCTTTATCTCCGTATAGATTGCAGCCAGGCCTATCATCATCAATATAGGGGCTATAGTGGTTATAAATCTTACAAAAGTCTCTGACCAGCTCTGTTCAATGGTAATTTTTTCACGGTTTGAAACCTTCATTTTTGCAAGCATCTCATCAATGCTTTCACTACTCATTTTTGAAAAACCAAAATCCAGAGCCTCTGTATCATCCATTGTGAGAAGCTCGCCTTTGGCCACGACTGTCTTTTTCGATGTAATTTTTTCCTTTTCTTCCTTGCTTAAATCCGCATACTCCTGGGCGTCCATGTATATGGTTTTGTCATCAATCTTGACCTTGTATACCTCCATATGGTCGGTTACCATGGCCTCTGCCAGAGCAACAGGATATTTGTTTCGTCTTGCAAGGGTTCTGAATTTTGCCCGAAGCGGAGACTGAAATTTTTCCCCCATCATCTTTGGGCCTTCTTTTGAGTAAGTGATCGGTGCACAATCACCTATGGTTGTATTGTGCTTCATGGCAATCTCATTGCAGGACAGGGCAATAAGAGCCCCTGCGGAGATTGCCTTTTTCGACACAAAGGCAATGGTTCTGCCCTTTTTAGTATTCACGATTGTATCAACTATCTGCAGGGCGGAATCCACGCGTCCACCAAAGGTATCCATCTTGAAAACAATAAGGTTGTTTGACCCCTCCGGAATATCTCTTAAAGCCCTTTTTACAAAGGCCGCCATTCCGGGCTCCACATCCCCTGAGATATCAATAACGTAAACCTTATTGTTTAATTCCGCTCCTGCTTTTGGGCAACTTAACAAAAAGGATGATAAAAAACTAAAGAATATTGCGAATATAATATGTTTCATAATTGTCTATATCAGACCTGCGGACCTGTCTTTCTATACATGATAATAGGAGTTTATTTCATACCCAAAAGGATTGCAAGTACCATTTCT